>NZ_JAVGCX010000003.1:0-281395 GCF_052928325.1 Lysinibacillus sp. BSL11
TTCTCACAAGGTCTTTCATGGGGAATGGTTACGCTAGAAACCATTCTCCATGAAAGAGCAGAGCAACCGAAGGGCGGTAGCCAAAAACCTCTCTTATTTTAGTGTCCGTTTTATTGACAGAAGTACCAAGCCGCTCTAAAAGAAGAGGGATCCGCTCAACATGAGAGAAGAGCCGCTTCTAAAAAAAGAAGCCTGCTCACCCCGGGAGAAGTTTCGCTCCAAAATAAGAGAAACTCGCTCAAACCGGGAGAACAACCGATCCAAAAAAGTCAGACTTCGTTAAACTCTAAAAAGAGCTAACTTAAAGAAATATTTAATAAGGAAGTGTGTCGTTATGCCATTGCATATCGTTTTATATCAACCAGAAATACCAGCCAATACGGGGAATATTGCACGTACCTGTGCGGGTACTAATACATCGCTCCATTTAATTCGTCCGCTAGGTTTTTCTACGGATGATAAAATGCTGAAACGAGCGGGCTTAGATTATTGGCATAGTGTAAATATTGTCTATCATGATTCACTTGAGGATTTTATAGAGTACTCTAAAAACGGAGATGTTTATTTAATCGAAACATACAGTGATGAGCCGTTTACGAAAAATGATTTTAGTAATCAAGACCGAGATATTTATTTTATGTTCGGAAAAGAAACTACAGGTTTGCCGAAGGACTTTGCTTATGAACGCCGAGATATGTGCTTACGTATTCCACAAAGTGATCATGTGCGATCACTTAATTTGTCCAATACGGCTGCGATTGTTATCTATGAGGCATTACGTCAACAAGGATATCCAAGTTTACATTAAAAAGCAGTTCTCCGCTTGTGAGAACTGCTTTTTTCATTCTATAACTTTAATAATATAACATTTCCCGCAGGATCCTCTGTTTGGAACCCTCCGACGATTTCTGTAACAGGTGCACCTATACCACGAAGATTATCTATCATAGTTGCCGCTTGTTCTTCGTTATCTAAACGTAATGAGAACGTTTTTAAGCCAACTTGATTTTCTCCAAGCTTTGGTGCATTCTCTGAGTGCCAAGTATTTAAACCGATATGATGATGGTAACGGCCTGTAGAAATAAATAATGCTTGGGACCCATAGCGTGTGACAATATCATAACCTAATCCCTTTGTATAAAATTGCTCAGCTTCAGCCAAGTTGGAGACCGATAAATGAATATGACCCATTACTGTGCCAGCAGGCAGACCAAGCCAGTTTCCATCGCCCTCTTCTAAAATAGAACGAATATTGAGTGGTTCTGTCACCATATGCACCTGATTGTTATGCCATGCCCATTCACTTTCAGGACGATCTGAATAAATCTCGATTCCATTATGATCAGGATCATTTAAATAGAGTGCTTCACTTACAGCATGATCAGAAGCCCCAAGATAAACACTTTTTTCGCGAAAATGAGAAATGACATTAGCTAAGTCACGTCGACTGGGTAATAATAGGGCGAAGTGATAAAGTCCTGTCGTCATGCTAAGCTTATCTTCCAAGGTTTTAGGCTGAACTATAGTTAATAGAGCTGTTTCACCATCGGCAGTTAACGTAGCTTTATGTGAATCTTGTTGTAACACTTTAAAGCCAATAATTTCTTGATAAAAGGTTAAAGAGCGGTGTAAATCACTCACTTTTATTTCAACATTCGTTACATATGTGTTAGGTTTTTCATGAAAATGCATATAGAATACCTCCAAATAGTTATCTTTCTTCATTAAGTTACTTTATGTAAGTTAGTTTATTTTAAAAATAAAGGAAAGTCAAGTATTTCTATTGTTCCACAAAAAAAGAAAATCACTAAGCTTTTCTAAAAGCTTAGTGATTTTCTTGAACTATTATTTGTCAGCTTTGTAGTCGCCTTCGTATCCAGCAGTGAAAATAGCTGTTAAGAAAGCAACTGTTACACCAATGATTAATAATAATTTCATGGAAGTAACCCTCCTCATGTTATAAAGAAATCTCTTTTTAGTATAGCCTATCTACTTTAAAAATGAAACGACATAGCAGAATAAAATATGTCAGAAATGGTTCAAACAGCTTGATATCGGGAAAACTAAAAGTGAGGTGATCAGTATGGAAAAAAAGGTGCCAAATATTGAAAACGGGACAATGGTGAGAGATATGAAAGAATTAAAAGATTTGGGCAAGCAGATGGAGCATTTACGTGATGGTCTAGAGCTTGCGGAGGATGAGCGAATCGCTGATCCAATTCAATTGGAAGATGTTGAACAGAAGAAAAAGTAGTTTATAAACCAGCCGCTTTATTTTTCTTAAATCCAATTTTTTGTATAATGGAACTAGGATAAGAAAGGGGTTGTGCTTTTTGAATTTACAATCAACGAAAACATTATCAAATGGTGTAGAAATGCCTCGTTTTGGCTTAGGTGTTTACAAAATGACAGAACGTGAGGAAACATTACAGGCTATTGATAAAGCACTTCAATACGGTTATCGAGCTATTGACACAGCATCCTTATATGGGAATGAGGTAGAGGTAGGAGAAGCTATTCGTCATTCAGGCATTCGTCGTGAAGATATTTTTGTTACAACAAAAGTATGGAATAATGACCAAGGATATGATGCAACATTACGTGCTTTTGAGGTTTCGCTAAAGAATTTAAATATGGATTACCTAGATTTATATTTAACACATTGGGCTGTCCCTGAAACATTTGAAGAAACATATCGAGCTATTGAGCGCCTTTACGATGAAAAATTAATTCGCGCAACAGGTGTATCGAATCATCATGAGCATCATTTAGAAAGAATATTGGCTAAGGCAAATACTGCACCAATGGTTAATCAAGTGGAGGTACACCCATATTTACAACAGAAGCCATTAAGCGCATTTTGTAGTGAGCATCAAATTGCTGTTACTGCATGGTCTCCACTAGGACGTGGTGGTGTACTTGCTGATCCTACCATTATTGAGATTGGGAAAGAAATCGATAAAACCCCTGCTCAGGTGGTACTGCGTTGGCATTTACAAAATGATACACTCGTTATTCCCAAATCCGTAACACTGAGCCGAATTGAGGAAAACGCACAGATTTTTGATTTTGAATTAACCCAAGATCAAATGGAGAAAATGGCAACATTAAATCGTAACCAACGATTTGGACAAGATCCTGATCATTTTAAATTTGATTTTTAAAAAAGAGTAAATCCCGCACTCCAATAGAGGCGGGATTTTTCTTATTGCTCGTCCTTGACAATAATACGTTGATTTAAAAAAGGATGGTCAAATTCTAATTGAATGGCATGCAGTTCGTAGTCATCATTTGCTGTTTCTCGTGCACCATACATTGTATCTCCAATAATTGGATGGCCGATATAGGCTAAATGCACACGAATCTGATGTGTTCGCCCAGTCTCAAGTATGAGATGAACGACACAGGAATTTTTGTAACGTGCCACCACTTCATAGTGTGTTACAGCATGCTGTCCAGTTTTGGACACAACACGTCTTGTGGCATGGTGTCGGTCTTTGCCAATTGGTTCAGCAATCGTTCCCGAAGACGTTCGTAAATTACCTTGCACCTCTGCTGCATACGTACGAATAATGGTTTTTTCTTCAATCATTCGATCGAAAATGGACTTTGCTAAAGGGTGCTTTGCTACTAGTAATAGGCCCTGTGTCCCTTTATCAAGACGATGAACATGTTCAGCATAAATTCCACCTTGTTCTTTGATATGTGCCATAACATGGTTCATACATGTATGTGTATCACGAGCATCATTAGGATGTGTTGCCATACCTTTTGGCTTCGATACGATTAAACAATGGTCATCCTCATAGACTACATCAATAGCACATACAGGTGTTGGTTTGTAGCTAGAAGTTGGAACAGGAAACGTAAATTTGATTATTGTTCCAGTTTGTAAAGGTGTATTCCATTGAATCAGCTCATCATTTGCCAATGTGATGGCTTTGGCCATACGCAATTCATGAACGAGTTTTTTACCAAGTCGCCACTGATTACGTAGCAATTCTTCCACACTTAAGTTATCTTCAGCAATTTCATAATGAAACATAGATCTTCCTCCGTAGAAAAAACCGTATTCCAAAGGTAGAACACGGTCTTCCGATTATTTTGCAGCTTTAGAAGCTTTTATTAAATAAAAGCTTGCCCCTGCGATTAAAATAAATGCAGTTAATGCTAAAAACGGAATAGTAATAAAGCCTAACCAATTAATATATTGTCCTGTACAAGAAACTGCGCCACAGGAGGGAGCATTTTCAGCTAAAAAGCTAAGCTTTTGAATTCCGTAATGATAAAGTGAAATACAGCCGCCAATCACAGAAAATACAGCTGTTGTGACAGCAATACGCGCATTTTTTTGTATAAATGCTACTGTCGTCATAATAACAATTGGGTACATAAAAATACGTTGAATCCAACATAATTTACAAGGTTCATAATGACGAATCTCAGAAAAATATAATGAACCTAACGTTGCTATAGCAGAAACAATCCAAATAAATAATAAGCCATTTTCTTCTTTTTTAGACATATTCAATCTTCCCTTCATAAACCATGTCCTTGTTCGATTATAGTGGTTCTAGTTTTATATGTAAATCAACTTACACAAAATAAGGTATATGATGAATTTCAGTCTAAAGTATGAACGGTGGAAGCAGACGCTTTCAATAGCTTAATGGTATCATTAACAATAGTAATGCTAAAGAAGAGGTGTGTTTTCGTGAGGGAGAATGAGCATTCCAATATCAGTATTTTAAAAGAAATTGCTGAACTATTAAATGAAGAAACTGAAATTGTCACAATGCTAAAAGGTGCGCTCATCAAGTTTTTAAATGGCACCAATTTTGAAACAGGTTGGATTTTTTTTATTGATGCAAAGGGGCGTTCAGAACTTGTTGTCCATGAAAATCTACCAGAGGCATTGGAATATAACAATTGCCATTATTTAAAAAAGGGCGGTTGTTGGTGTGTATCGCGTTATCGTAATGAAGAGCTAAAAAAAGCCTCTAATATTATCGAGTGTCAGCGTATTGAAAGTGCCATAGCCGCAAATGTTGGGGATCATGAAGGCATCACGCATCATGCGACAGTACCCCTTCAATCTGGACAAGAACGTTTTGGCGTATTAAATGTCGCATCTAAGGATACAGTGCGCTTTTCAGAGGAGGAGCTTGCTTTATTAGAATCAGTTGCCTTTCAGATGGGTTCAGCTATTAAGCGAATTTTACTGACAAAGCAGGAGCAGGAAATGGCACTTGTGAAGGAACGTAATCGCCTAGCCCGTGATTTACACGATTCAGTCAATCAACTACTCTTCTCGGTTACGTTAACAGCTAGGGCTGGCATTGAAATGACGGATGATTACGAAGTGAAAGAAACATTTAAAGAAATTCAGCATTTAACACAAGACGCACTTACAGAGATGCGTGCGTTAATTTGGCAATTGCGACCTAAAGGATTAGAAAATGGTTTACTTGAGGCCATGAAAGTATACGCTGAAATGCTTGGCTTAAAACTACATGTTACAGTTTCAGGCGTATTGCAATTTCCCTCACGTATTGAAGAAACATTATTTCGCGTAGCCCAAGAGGCGTTAAATAATGTACGTCGCCATGCAGGTGTATTAGAGGCAGCATTGTATATTACTGTTACATCAACAGATATTTT
Source organism: Lysinibacillus sp. BSL11 (assembly GCF_052928325.1). Taxonomy (NCBI): domain Bacteria; kingdom Bacillati; phylum Bacillota; class Bacilli; order Caryophanales; family Bacillaceae; genus Lysinibacillus; species Lysinibacillus sp. BSL11. The sequence continues at coordinate 5,662 of NZ_JAVGCX010000003.1, forward strand.
GTTGGTTATTCGTGATGAGGGGCGAGGCTTTGTCATTGACAATAATACAAAGTTGCTTTCGATGGGCTTACAATCTATCAAGGATCGTGCAAAATCAGTGGGTGGAACTGCCGACTGGGTAAGTGAAATTGGCAAAGGTACGGAGCTGCTAATCCGCTTGCCATATTAAGGGGGAGAGGACATGATACGTGTATTAATTGCAGACGATCATCACGTGGTACGTAGAGGACTACTGTTTTTTTTAAAGACACAAAAGGATATTGAGGTTGTTGGAGAGGCAAAAAACGGGCACGAAGCTGTTGCATTGGCAGAAAGCATTCAACCAGATATTATCTTAATGGATTTAGTCATGCCTGAAATGGATGGCATTCAGGCGACTAAACGCATCAAAGCGAAGTTTCCACAAATAGAAATTTTAATGCTTACTAGCTTTTCTGATCGGGATCATGTGGTTCCAGCAATGGAGGCAGGAGCGGCAGGCTATCAGTTAAAAGATATTGAGCCAGATGAATTGGTTTTATCCATTCGTCGTATTATGCGTGGTGAAAACACTCTACATCCTGAAGCAACGACAACGCTTGAAATGGATCGTCAGGAGTCTCAGAATGCACCCCATTTATTAAATCCGCTGACACCTCGTGAGCAGGATGTGCTAGCAGAGCTTACAAAAGGAAAGAGTAATCGGGAAATTGCATCCTCACTCTTTGTCACAGAAAAAACAGTGAAAACCCATATTTCGAATATTTTTACAAAACTTCAAGTACAAGACCGTACACAGGCAGCGCTGTATGCTGTTAAGCACGGGCTAACTGAAGGTAGTGGGATGTAAATAAACGGCGAGCTTCTACTCACATAGAAGCACTCGCCGTTTTTTACATTATTTATGTTGAACAAATAATTTTTTAGATATCTCTAATAATGTAGAACTTGGCGTTAGTGCTAAATCTTCCTCTAGTTTTTGTGTATATGTTTGAAAAATTTTGAGTGCCTGTTCATGAAGCCCTGCCTGTATTAACGTATATAAATAGTGCTCAAGTTTTTGTTCATTATAGGGATCATACTCTATTAATGCATGTAAAAATTCCATAGCTCTTTCAGTATCTGAAAAGACCGTTGTTTGAAACCCTTTTTCTAATAGCTCTATGTATGATTTCATTAATTTATCTTTATAGGCAGTTGACCATTCATAATCATCAAAAACAAATAAGCCATTCTTATAAATAGAAAGACATTGATTGATCAAAGAAATAGAGGGAAATTCAAGTCTTGAAAAATCTTCATGAAGTTTTTGAAAATCGTATAAATCACATACGATATTTGGCTTTTCAAAGATATAGTATTTATTTGAAAAGACAATACAGTTTTCGTAGCCAATTGTATTTAGCGTTTTCCTTAAATAAGATAGAGCTGTATGAAGATTTGATTTGGCCCGTACATAATCTAAATCTGGCCATAGAATTTCAATTAAATAATCTCGATGAATCGGTATATTTGGATGCAAAATAAAATAAGCAAACAATTCTTTTGTCTTTTCTGTTTTAAATGCCACTAAACTATTGTTACTATAGACGGCAAATTGATCGAAGCATTGTACATTTAATACAGTTTGTGTAGCTTGTTGAAGCATTTGCTGAATTGAAAATTCATGCTCAATACGGGCTACAGTTTTTTCTAAACGTGCATGACTGATAGGCTTTAATACATAGTCGAGACTGCCAATTTCATAGGCTTGTAATGCAAATTCATGATAGGAGGTAATGAAAATTACACTGACTTGTGGACGTTCCGTTTTGATAATATCAGCAACTTCAAGTCCTGATAATTCTTGAAGTTTTACTTCTAAAAAGATAGCCTCAAATTCCATAGTTGGTAGTTCATTCAGAAATACTTCTACGCTTGTAAAGGTTTGAATCACCTGAATTTGTTGAAAGGCATGTAGTTTATTTTGAAAATAATGTAAAGCTAACGGTTCATTGTCTATTAAAACGGCTCGAATCACATCAAACTCTCCTTTATACAATTAAATTAAAAACATTAAACTCTAGTTCATTTTGGGTGAAAAGGCTTCCTATATATAGTGAAGGGCAAGAAAAGTGAAAATCACTCAATATTAAAAATTTGATGCCAGAAAAAAGCAATTTATGTTGTAGTTCTTTCACGGGTGAGAGTCAATGAATCCCGATGTGTTTGTCATATCGCGTCAAATCCATTCAAAGAAAATTTCGCCGTTCATTATATAGAAGATAAAAGTTTTTTATGTTGTGTTAAGAGAATTGAAATAATTGCTTAGGCGTTAAAATCAAACTATTCTTATACAAAAATGAAACAACATAGTATTGTTAATGAAAGTTGTATATGGGCATAAGCCTTCTTTTTTCTTTTATTGTTAAAATAGTATAATTGTTGTAACAATAATTAGGCGTTATTATAGTACATTTGTCTTAAAAAATACTCAAAAAGTACTTAAAAAATACTTAAAAAGATAGGTTATTAATTAAAATAGCAGTATATATAGGAATAATGGGATGGCAAGAAAGGAGATTTTACCATGAAATTAGAGAGACTTCTAACCATGACTATGATATTAATCAACCGTAAAAAGGTTAAGGCACAGGAATTAGCAGAGTTATTTAATGTTTCGATTCGTACCATTTATCGAGATATTGAAACATTGAGCTGTGCTGGTGTACCTGTTATTAGTCAGCAAGGCGTAAACGGTGGCATTAGTTTAATCGATGGTTATCGCGTTGATAAGCAAGTTTTGACGAAGGATGAGCTCACGTCGCTTTCTATTGCGATTAAAAGTGCTTTGACTACCTATGAAGATTCCCACGCTGAAGCAGTGCTCGAGAAAATAACGAGTATTGCTGATGATCATGTAAAACAATCAATGGACCATCTATTTGTTGATCTTAGTCCATGGGGACCAAATGCTCTCTTTAAAGAGCATATTACGATGCTTAAGACAGCTATAGAGAATAATCGTTGTATAAGCTTTCATTATTCTACTACTTATGGTGAGCAGACAAGCCGAATAGTCGAACCACATACAATTGTTCAAAAAGGGAAGATGTGGTATTTGTATGGCTATTGTACATTAAGAAAGGACTTTCGTTTATTTAAGCTTGCGAGAATGAAACATTTGTTTCAAGCTGATTCTACCTTCGAGCGTAAGGAAGTGAATTTAAGTGAACTCCCTTGGGGTAAAGAATGGCATCGACCGCAAAACGTAGTCGATTTGGTCATTTCTTTTGATAAAGACATTACAACATTGGTGGAGGAATCCTTTGGTGCAGAACATATAGACCATGAACAATCTATGATTCATATATCTATACCCGAAGATGAATGGCTTTATGGATTCTTGTTAAGCTTTGGGCACCGCATTAAAATTATGGCACCACTTTATATAAGAGATATCATTCAAAAACGAGCTTTAGAAATTGTTCAATTATATAAAAATCTAGATAATTGATGACAGACAGTTGTCAGGTTTCCTTTGCTATAGTAAGTACAAATAAAGCGAAAGGTGGAATGACGATGCAAAGATATTGTCAAAGCTGTGGTATGCCTTTAGTAGAAGAGGCATTATTGGGTACTGAAAAAGAAGGGGAAAAAAGTCAGGATTATTGTACATATTGTTACGAGGGAGGCGAGTTTAAACAACCCCAGTTAACAGTAGACGAAATGATTGAAATTTGTGTACCGCATCTTATGCAAGATGGTATGCCAGAAAATGAGGCACGTAATATGCTGACTTCCTTTTTGCCAAATTTAAAGCGATGGAGAAAAAGTGAGTGGCGGGAACCAAAAATAGTTGAATTAAACGCATTTAAAATCGTAGGTATTTCAACTCAAACAAGTAATGCCAATGAAATAACAGAGCAAGCTAAAATTCCGCAATTATGGGATCACTTTTATCAGCAAAATATTACGGACCAAATAGCCGAGCAAAAAAATGGTCATGTCTATGGTTTGTATTCAGACTATGAGACGGATGTGAATGGTAATTATACTCTTACACTCGGAGTAGAAGTAAATAATGATGACATTCAAACCGATTTAGTAGTAAAAATGATTCCAGCAGCTAAGTATCTAGTTTTTACATCTGATAAAGGCGTGATGCCTGAAGTTGTCATTCAAACTTGGCAAGAGATTTGGGCATGGTTTGCAAATTCTAAAGTTGAACGAACATATACAGGCGACTTTGAACTGTATGATGAACGATGCGCTAATCCACATGATTCACAAGTGGATATTTATATAGCTATTAAATAAAAAAAGTCTCCTACCCAATCAATTGGTAGGAGACTTATCTTTGTTTTGTGGAGGAATGATATGTGGCTCAATATGCACAAGAACTTGACAAAAGCGATTTTCACGCATAATGGTATGTTCGATTTCTTCGGTTATGCGATGACTTTCAAAGACATTTAAATAAGGATCTACTGTGACAGTTACGTCGATGAAGTACATATTGCCATGGGCACGTCCTTTAAAGTCTAAAAGTTCCATTACCCCGTCCACGTTACGGATTAAGACCGATAACGTTTCAACTTCATCAATATCAAATGCATCTGTAAGACTTTGAACAGCTTCCCAAAAAATTTCTACTGCTGTTTTAATAATTAAAAAGGCAACAATGAGAGCTGTCAGTGAATCAATGATTGGAAAGCCGAAAATGGCTCCAAAAATACCAATGGCTGTCCCGATGCTGACAAGTGCATCAGAACGATTGTCAAAGGCAGCTGCTTTAACAGCGGCGCTTTTAATTTTTTTAGATAGTGCCAAATTATAGCGGTAAACCACATACATGACAACTGCACTACCCATTGCTACATAGGCAGTTAACAGTGAGGGTGTCGTACCAGTGGGCTCCCATAAGCTTTTTAAGGAACTAACTAATACTTGGAGACCGACAACAAGCATAATGAACGATGCGACTAAAGAGGCAACAGTCTCAGCTCGTAAATGCCCGTATTGATGGTTGGAATCAGGTGGTCTTTGGGCAATGCGTAAACCAACCAGTACTGCGATGGAAGCAATGATATCAGTTGTGTTATTTAAACCATCTGCTTTTAAGGCCTCAGATGTACCAATGTAGCCTATTGTAAGCTTAGCAGAGCTTAGGATTAGATATGTACCAATGGATAGCCATGCACCTTTTTCCCCTTGACGTAAATTTGTATAGAGCTCCATTTTGTTTCCTCCTCGCAAAACTTTCGGACATTAGAAAACGACCCCCTTTTAAAAAGGGAGTCGTTTTCATCTATTTATTACGGTCGTTGCTCCCACCTATATAAGGTGTGAAGAAAAGACCATATTTATAGCCTGGATTATACAAGCGTGCTTCTAATAGTACCACGACAAGTATGGCAATTCAAATCAATTTTAGTCAATGACCGCGTCATATTCATTTGATAAATCACTGTTAGGTAATTTCAGAACTTCTAAGTATAAAATATGGTGACCATCTAATTCTTTTGCGATAAATTCAAAACCTTGCTCTTGAATACTGTCACCTTCGACCGCATCAAAACGCTTCGTCATGAACCAACCACCGATAGTATCAATATCATCATCTTCTATGTCAGTACCAAGCATATCATTTACATTTTCAAGAAGCATCTTAGCATCTAAAATAAAATGATTTTCTGCAATTTCTTGTACTTCCGGGATTTCGTCTTCATCAAATTCATCTTGAATATCGCCGACAATTTCCTCAATAATATCTTCAATCGTCACTAAACCAGATGTTCCGCCATATTCATCCATTAAAATGGCCATATGAATACGTTCACGTTGAATTTTTAGTAATAGATCGTTAATTTGCGTTGTTTCCATCACTCGAATAATAGGCTGCATATAATCAATGACAGGCTTATCACCATTTTTAGGATCTTTAATGTAAGCGGTTAATAAATGCTTCATGTTAACTAAGCCAATAATATGATCTTTATCTCCATCCAGAATTGGATAACGAGTATATTGCTCAACACCCATTAAATCAAACACTTCTTTAATTGTTAGCTCTTTTTCTATGCCGACAATTTCAGTTCGAGGAACCATAATTTCTTTTGCAAGACGATCAGAGAACTCGAAAATACTGTTAACATATTCATATTCTGAGTTATTAATTTCTCCACCTTTTAAACTATCCGATAAAATCATACGCAGCTCTTCCTCTGTATGAGCCACTTCTGATTCTGACATCATCTTTAAGCCAAAAAGACCTGTTAAACCACGGGCAGAGCCATTTAATAGCTTAATGATGGGATACGTAATATTGTGGAAGATAATTAATGGGCCAGAAAAGTTTAATGTGACAAATTCTGCTTTTTGGATGGCTAATGTTTTTGGCGCCAATTCCCCAATAACAACATGCATAAACGTAACGATTGAGAATGCAAGTATGAATGAAAGGATAGATGTAATACTACCATTCAAATTTAGAAATTCAAACACTGGGTGCAAAATGATTTCAAATGTAGGTTCACCTAACCAACCTAAACCAAGTGCAGTGATGGTAATACCTAGCTGGCATGCAGATAAGTACTCATCTAAATCTGAAACAACACGTTTTGCATTTTTCGCTTTTTTATGCCCTTCCGCGAGCAATTGATCAATGCGGGTAGATCTCACTTTTACGATTGCAAATTCAGTTGCAACGAAAAATCCAGTCATTATAATTAGTAGGGCGAATGCCGCCAACCTAATGGTTATCTCCAATATGTCTCCGTCCAAATAATTCCTTTGTTCCCGCCCGAATGAGGGAAGTAAACAAAGTGTACACCTCCTATGATTTAAAAAATTGTTGGATGTTTCAATCATAAATTATTTAAAAGAAAAACACAAATATTGACAACAACTTTTTCACTTGTTTTTCATGGATCTTTTGAAAAAATGTAACTAGATTCAAATACCAAAAGATTGTAATTACCATGGCTATATGCTAACTTTAGAAAGATCAAAGATAGTTTGTTTAGGGAAAGAAGCATTTTGCATCTCATATAATACGACACGTCAAAAATCTCAAGAGTGCTTTAGCTTGCGGATTTTTTTAAATGAATTATTTTTTATAGTAAAGGGGGAGTCTCAATCATCATTTGAGACTCCCCCTTTCTAAATTGTTTGCCCTATTTATTCTTGCTGGAAGCGTAATTTTAAACACGCTTTTTCAACATCATGAACCGTTTCCTTTAAAGGTATTTCACCTGTAAACGGTGCGATAGATACAGGTGCTTTTTCCGTTATGCCTTGTTGTGTTAAAACATAGTTCTTATTATTATACGTTAAATAGAACGTTTTAATCGATTTCTTGCCGAAAGAGCTAGTAGAAGAATCAAAAAAGCCCTTTAGTTGACTGCAATACTCATTGTAAAAGTCGCTTTTATAGCCAGAAAGTTCCTCGAACTTCTTACTATTAACAGCACCCGCCTCATCCGCTAATTCGAATATTTTGGCGGAAAATTCTGAAAAAAATTCTTTTACTTTTACACGAATTAATGCTTTTGAATTATAGCTATTTAAGTCATCCGAAAGTGTGACTTTACTCATTGAAATGGCCCCCTGCATAAAAAACATTTACTATTAAGCTGATATCATAAATGTATAAGAAAAATATACAAATTTCAACAGGATTCAACATAATTAGCTTAAATGATGTGTTATTAATAGTAAATATAGGTATTTTTATACGGGATCACAACGAAAAATTGACTATCCAACTTAATCATATACATGAAACAGCATAAGCTCATGTATCATTTTTTTAACAACCTCCTCGTCTGATGGAATGGCTCCTATCCACTCAATCGTACCGTCCTTTAAATACTCCGCTTGGTATCGTTCTCGTTGATAAAAAAATGAAATAGCCCACCCAGGTAGTTGCGTGTTTTCAAATAGTGGTTTAAAACTGAAATGTTGAATCATCATCAAACCTCACTTCTCATAGTATGTAGTCATATTATTCAAGTATAACGGTATTTTTGCAACTATTCACTTTTCATAGAAGTAAGTAGGATGAAATTGAAATTCTAAAGGGGTATTTCTTTCGTTGAAAATCATTGCTCTGCTATAATGAATGCAGAAGGCGACAAAATACGCCAATCTTGAATACAATTGAAATGAGAGGATACTAATGGATAATTTTATAGTGGCATTACTTTTTATGGCTATCATTGGGGCTGCAATTGGGGGCGTTACAAATCACTTAGCCATTAAAATGCTTTTTCGTCCATATAAAGCGATATATATTAAAAATTGGCGTGTACCGTTTACACCAGGCCTTATACCCAAACGCCGTGATGAATTAGCGAAACAGCTGGGCCTTACTGTAGTAAATTATTTACTAACGCCTGAAACATTTAGAAAAAAGTTTTTCTCTAAGGATATTCAAGACAAAGTAGAACACTTTGTGCAAACAAAAGTTGAAGAAACAATCTTTACAAACGACAAAACAATTCAGGATTGGCTAAACTTAGCTGGGTTTTCGCATTTACCTACTACCATTGAACAGAAGGTTGAAGCAATTGTTGAGGGACAATTTTCGTCGGTAAAGAATACACTATCAACAAAATCAATTCGTACGCTGCTATCAGACGATATCCAAAATACAATTGATGCTAAAATTCCAGTAGCAGTTCAGCATATTTTAGAAAAAGGCGAGGATTATTTTTTATCACCAGAAGGTGAAATGACGATTAAGGCAATGATTGATGACTTTTTATCATCAAAAGGGTCTCTAGGCGGCATGATCAATATGTTCTTAGGTGATTCCTCTTCATTAGTTGGGAAAGTTCAACGTGAACTTGTGAAGTTTTTACAAGCACCAGGAACAACAACATTACTAACAAAAATATTTTCACAGGAATGGGAAAAACTCAAAGATCGACCAGCTATGGACTTTTTGCAAGATGTTCAATTTGACCCCATTTTATCGAAATTACAAGTGTACGTGAAAGAACAATTAGCAATCTCTGAACGTTTAAATCAACCGATTTCTTATTATTGGCCAGAAGGAAATGACTGGGCGAAGTATACCGTGATTCCACAAGTTATAGAAAAGGCTTTTGTGAAGGCAGAGGAAAAACTTGAGGATGTACTAAAACGTTTAAACTTACAAGAGGTTGTGCGAGAGCAGGTTGACTCATTCCCAGTAGAGAAGTTAGAGGAGCTTGTATTAGGTATTTCAAAACGTGAGTTTAAAATGATTACTGTATTAGGTGCAGTGCTTGGTGGATTGATTGGGATTGTGCAAGGCTTGATTGTTTACTTTATTTAAAAGGAGATTGTATGAATGATTAATATTTATAATGACATTAATGCGCTAGAAGCAACTTTCCGTAAGATTCCAGAATTTGAAGCGTTAAAAGCTGCTGTTGAAGTTGTTAAAAATGATGAAGAGGCATTAAATGTCTTTAAAAACTTCCGTAAAATCCAAATCGAATTACAGAAAAAGCAATTAGCTGGTGAGGATATTTTGGAAGATGAGCTTGTCTATGCACAAAAAGCGGCACAGCTAGCACAGCAAAATGAAAAAATTTCAACGATGCTTGAGGCAGAAATGAAGGTAAGTAAAGTAATCGAAGAAGTAAATCGCATTTTAATAAAACCTATCCAAGGTTTATATGAAGGAATTCAATAAAAGGTGATAATCGCAATTTAAAAAGGAATAATTTTTCTAGGAATTGCACATATAACAAGTAAGAGGAAAACGTGTATCCGCTATTGGTCGGTACACGTTTTTGCTTTATGGACCAGTTAAAGAGTATTGGAGGTTATGAATATGCATGTCATCATTGAATGGACCTATAAAACACCAAAAGGAGCAACAACAGTTTTACGTTCAGCTGAAATGCCTGCAGCTCAAGCACTTTTACTTGCAGAGGATATGGAAAGAACGGGAAGGGTAAAATCCCTACATTATATTGATCGGCAAGATACAAATTGGTCACTTAAAGAGCTAAAAGCATATTTAAAGGAAATTGATACAGAGCCTCATAATATTACGGTCTATTTTGATGGAGGTTTTGATCGTGGGACAAGACAAGCAGGACTAGGCTGCGTTATTTATTATGAACAAAATGGTAAACCTTTACGATTGAGAAGAAATGCCTTTTCATCTGAATTGAAATCAAATAACGAGGCAGAGTATGCAGCGCTTTATTTAGCCTTAGTAGAGCTTGAACTTTTAAATGTCCACCATTTGCCTGTGCGTATTATAGGAGATTCACAAGTGGTCATCAATCAGCTGAATGGGGAATGGCCAGCATTGGAAAAAGAACTTGCAAGCTGGGCAGATAAAATTGATGCTAAGCTTGAGCAACTTCACATTCAAGCTGAATACCAGCTTGTTTCACGTAAGGATAATTCGGAAGCGGACCGCCTTGCTACTCAAGCTTTAAATGGCATCGATATTACTGGTTTGAGTGAGATTGTTAAAGACTAGGAATAAGAGGTGGCAGTATCTACTGCCACCTCTTTCTCATAAAATCCTCTGTTTGCACTGAAACTTTTCCCATTTTAAAACTACTACTACTATGAATCCAAACAATAAGGAGAGATTTTATGAACATGAAAAAAATAGCACCTGCAGCTATGTCTGCATTATTATTTGGAAGTGCCCTTGTACCGGTAGCTTCAGCAAATGAGCAGCAATCTACAGAAGCAGAGGTACCACAAATACAAATTGATCCCGTACACATTTTTAATGATACTCGTGGTACTGTGGAAGGTGCTCGTGTTGGGGAAAATATTACATATTACACAGTAAAAGAAGGCGAGCAAACAAATGTATTAGAAATTACTAAAGATACGCTCGTGTTCGACAATACTGGGAAGAAAGTGGAGCTTCAAAAGGGAGATAGAGTATTAGCTTATACATTTGCTAACAAACCGCAAAAATATATTTATCCACCACAATTCGATCCAGAGGTTGTCATCGTTGAAACAGAAGAGGTTGGTTTTGTAGAAGTGGATTATTTCTTGGAAGATTTAACTAATACGTATGATATTTTAAAATTAAATATTGCGAAAGAAACAGTGCTACTCAATGAAAAAGGTGTAAAGGTAGACGCTAAAGATTTAGCAGAGAAGCATCTAGTTGTTTTCTATACAGCCTCTACTAAAAGTATTCCAGCTCAAACAACACCATCTAAAGTAATTGTACTGGACGATGATTCCTCCACTACTAAGAATCCAATACTTGAAGAAATTGATAATATTATTGCATCCGATTCTTACGAAGTAGCTGGTACAAAAATGGTGCCATTACGTGTGATCGCTGAAAAGCTTGGCTTCAAAGTGGATTCTACAGGCAAGGGGGCAATCCTTTCAAAAGGGAATATGTCTTACACAATTACTCGCGGTGAAAAGACATTTGGCTATAATAAGGCATTACGTACACTAACAGTCGCACCGACCTTAAAAGAAACAAAGACATATGTACCTGTTGAATTTGTGGATGAATATTTAAAATGATTAAGAAAATAGTATGCCAACAATGCTTGGCATACTATTTTTATTTGTGGTTACTCAGCCATTGCTAGAGTGTAATGGTTCTTTGAGGAAATAAAGGCTGGATATTTTTTCGCAAATTGTTGGAGACATTGTTTAAAGGGTTTTGTACTCATAAAGTTTTTAGCTAATACCATTTCATCTGAATACAATAAAAATTGCTGAAAATGGTGTTGAATAAATACCCTTGTCTTTTCATAATGCTTGTTAATTGAAATAGCGCCATAGATTTCTTGTTGGTCAATAATAAAAATAAAATCACAAAGTACTTTATGTGTGCCGTATTTAAGTTTTACCGTGACATATAATGTTTTTTCATCACAGCGCTCTAAATCAAAATGGTGGAATGCTACTTCTACTTGAGGAATAAAGCTCGAAACAGGTTTATAATTGTCATTTTTTAAAATAAACATTCTCGACACCACCTTTTCTGAAAATTATAATGACAAAAAAATAGTTTGTCTATATTTAAACTGAATATTCTGTTATTTTATAGATTCTAATTGTTATTTTGCTTATAGTCATAGAAATTTGTTAAACTTAAATTTGCAATATATAAAAGAAGAGAGCGAAACGAAATGAAAATTATTCATATAGATCAAAAATATCCTGAAGATTGGATTCGCGTATTAAATCATATTGCGAATTTATTTTTTGAGGATTCCAAGCTGAAAGTTGAACCAATGGGAGCAGACATGTCTGCTTCATTTGACTATCAGACTGGAGATGATTTTTCCGTTTCTACAAAAGCAAATTTGATTGTAGATGGTAAGCAATACACGAATGAGTATCGTATTCAATATGAATCCCCAGCAACACATCGTGAGCTAAATATTCGTATAAAACGTGCATTGTCACATGTATTTTTAGATGTTCTTGAACAGCATACTGGGGTGCATCAACAATGGGGGATTTTAACGGGTGTACGCCCGACAAAGCTGTATCATAAATTTAGAAAAGAAGGTAAGAGTGAGCAAGAAATTGCTGATCTATTAATTCGAGATTTCCGCTTATCAAAGGAGAAAGTTGGACTATTAAAGGAAATTGTGGACCGACAACTAGTGACCATTCCTGATCTTGATGCGATTGGACAAGAAATCAGTGTTTATATTGGTATTCCATTCTGCCCTACCAAATGTGCATATTGCACTTTCCCAGCCTATGCGATTGGTAGCAATCGTAAGCAGGGACGTGTTACGACTTTTTTAGATGGCTTGCATATTGAATTGCGTGAAATGGGCAAATGGCTGAAGGACAATAATATGAAAATCACCTCCATTTATTGGGGTGGTGGTACACCGACTTCAATTGAGGCCGATGAAATGGATGCCCTATATCAAACGATGTATGAATCATTTCCTAACCCTGAAACAATTCGAGAGGTGACAGTTGAAGCAGGAAGACCTGATACCATCACACCAGAAAAATTAGAAGTACTAAAAAAATGGGGTATTGATCGTATTAGTGTAAATCCACAATCTTATACTGATGAAACATTAAAAGCAATTGGTCGTCATCACACAGTCCAGGAAACCATTGATAAGTTTTGGCTTGCAAGAGAATCAGGTATGAACAATATCAATATGGATCTTATCATTGGGCTACCCAATGAAGGGATTGAGGAATTCCAACATTCATTAGAGGAATCGGCAAAGATGCAGCCAGAGTCTTTAACTGTTCATACGCTATCCTTTAAACGTGCGTCAGAGATGACACGTAATAAGGATAAATACAAAGTAGCCGACCGTGATACGGTAGCTGAAATGATGGAAATGGCACAAATTTGGACAAAAGAAAATGATTATGTTCCATACTATTTATATCGTCAGAAAAATATTTTAGGTAATTTAGAAAATGTCGGCTATAGTAAAGCGGGAGAAGAAAGTATTTATAATATCGTGATTATGGAAGAAGTGCAGACAATCTTAGGAATTGGCTGTGGGGCATCCTCAAAATTTGTTCATCCCGAAACAGGGAGAATTACACAATTCCATAATCCGAAAGATCCTGCTGCCTATATCATGACCTTTGAAGAGGCTATTGGGAAGAAAATTGAATTTTTAAATGAATTATATAAGGCTTAATGATAAAGGCAATCTGCTATGTTCAGATTGCCTTCATTGTTTGTAGTGTTCGCAATGTACAGGCCATTTTTAGCAGAACAGCATCCTCAAAGTATTGCGGATCATAGCCTGTTAATTCCCTTATTTTATTTAAACGATAAGTAAGTGTATGTCGATGAATATTCAATTGCTGAGCACAATGCTTTAGCTGTAAATTACAGTCAAAAAACGATTGTAATGTTTCCAATTGTTTAGTGTCTAAATTTTTTAGTATACGACAGTGAAATGCTTGTACCTCCTCTGATTCACGAGGTTTAAAAAGGGAAAATAACTCGACATCTTCAAAAAAAGTCAATTCATTATGGATGGCAGCAAATTTTAGAGCTGTTCTGGCACCTTGGTAGCTATAGGGAAGCTGTGATAAATGCTGTACCACAGGCCCTACACCAATTTGAAGGGAGGGAAGTTTCTGCTTCTGCTTACGCAGTGCTTTTATAATAGGACGGCAATTTTTCTCCCCATAATTTGTTAGTAGGATATAGTATTCCTGTAATTGGCTATGACCAGCAAGAATAGGCTGTTTGTAAAATAGATCCTCAAAAAAGAAGGGTATTGTATTTTCTGCGTAGGATGCTTCATTTAAGCTCACTAAAATCACCTGAAAAGGGCCCAATAGAGCAAATGGTAATTTCTGAATCCGTTCATTTAAGGCACCGTCTAGCTTACTTCCATGAACGAGTGCTTCAAATATGTAATCGTTATTCTTTCGTTGCCATTCACTTTTAGATTCAACAATCGCTTGATGGGCCATAATCTCTGTTGTGAGTTGAACGAGATTAGCAATTTCAAGCATATCCTCTGAATCTCCTGTAATACCTATAATACCTACAACCTCATCTTGATACATAATCGGCATATTGATGCCTGGTTTTGTGTTTGGATAAAGTGCTATATTTTCCTCATTTATAATTAAAGTCTCTTTTGTCTGTGCTACATATAATGCTCCTTCATGAATATTTTCCACCCTCATTTTATCTCCGGAAGCTAAAATGACTCCACTTGGACTGATAACATTAATATTGTAACGCAAGCGCAACATCGTTTGATGGACGATGTCTTCTGCTAACTTTTTTGTCAACATGTTTATACACCTCGCATAAAAAACAGCCTGTTATATGACAGATAAATTGTACACCTATTATAATGTTTTCTGAATTTATTGTCATTATAATAATTGTAAGCGCTTAACTTAGGGATATGAAAATTTACGTAAATGTCAATGGAAGACATAAGTGGAGGTATAACATGAAAGTTATAATTAGTCCAGATTCCTACAAGGGTACTCTGTCAGCAGTCGAAGTAGCAAAGGCAATGCAAAAAGGAATCTTAGATGTGGATCATTCAATTGAAACAATTATACTACCAGTGGCAGATGGTGGTGAAGGTACACTACAATCACTTATTGCCTCTACAGATGGTCGATATTGCTCAGCAACTGTGCTTGATCCATTGGGAAGAGCTATCCAGGCTCAATATGGTGTACTGGGCGATCAAGTAACCTGTGTAATAGAGATGGCTCAAGCATCTGGTATTATGCTGTTACAAGAAAATGAGAAAAATCCTGAACTAGCTACATCTTATGGCACAGGACAATTAATTAAAGCCGCACTTGATCAAGGTTTTAGAAAATTTATTATTGGCATTGGTGGAAGTGCTACAAATGATGCGGGTACTGGTATGTTACAAGCATTAGGTGTGCGATTATTAACAGCGGAAGGGTTGGAACTTGAGGCTGGTGTTTCTAACCTTATGCAATTAGATGTCATAGATATGAGTCTACTAGATACTAGATTAGCAGAAGCAACATTTACGATTGCCTGTGATGTGGATAATCCGCTTATTGGTGAACGAGGAGCCACTGCCATCTTTGGTCCACAAAAGGGTGTTCAAAAACACCAGGTCGCTGAATTTGATCGTTGTTTAAAGCATTTTGCAGATATTGTTGAAGCTCAATTTACTATACGATTACATGATTATAAAGGTGCGGGAGCCGCTGGGGGAATGGGGGGCGCATTAATCGCTTTTTTAAAAGGAACCTTCCATGCAGGAATTGATCTTGTGCTGGACGCTGTACAGCTTCAGGCTCATTTAGCAGAAGCGCAGTTAGTGATAACGGGTGAAGGAAAATCGGATCTCCAAACATTACATGGTAAGGCACCATTAGGTGTAGCAAGGGCTGCAAAGCAAGCGAATGTAGAGGCGATGCTGCTGTCTGGAGGAATTGATATAAAGGCAAATGCAGCATTACAAGCGTATTTTACAGTTGTTGAGTCATTGGTAGATGAGGAGATTGGTGTGCAGCAGGCAATGCAAGAACCTGCTCACTTTATTCGGTTAAAAACAAGAAGAATAATAGAGCGTTACTTACAAAAGGGGGATGACTAGATGTTGTTCATTATTATATTAATAGGGGTATTATTTGTTGTCTTAGGGACGGCTAAGTTAAAGCTTCATCCGTTTTTAGCTTTACTAATCAGCGCTTTCTTCGTTGGAATTGCTTCAGGTATGCCATTATTGACAGTAGTGGAAAGCATTAATACTGGATTTGGAGGCTTAATGACAAGTATTGGTTTAGTTATTATTGCTGGTACTATTATAGGCTTAATATTAGAAAAATCAGGTGCTGCTTATCGAATGGCAGAAGTAGTGTTAAGAATTGTAGGACCTAAACGTCCGCAATTAGCGATGTCTTTAATTGGCTATATCGTATCCATACCAGTATTCTGTGATTCAGGCTTTATTATTTTATCTAGCTTGCGAAAATCATTGGCAAAGCGAGCGAATGTCACGATTGCATCTATGGCAGTAGCTTTAGCAACTGGGTTATTTGCGACGCATGTATTAGTACCACCAACTCCAGGGCCTATTGCAGCGGCAGGAAATATTGGCGCAGCAGATTATTTAGGAACAGTCATTGTCATTGGTTTACTCGTTGCAATACCAGCGACATTCGTAGGCTATCTATGGTCAGTAAAAGTGGCGACAAAAATTCGCGTTCCTGAAGATGAAGTAGAGGCATTAGATTATGAGGAAGTCATTAAATCCTTTGGTAAAATGCCCTCAACATTTAAAGCATTTTTACCAATCGTTCTGCCGATTGTGTTAATTGGTTTGGGTTCTATAGCAGCATTAGTTGGTGATACGGAATCGACTGTCAATACCATCTTTAAATTCTTAGGTTCTCCAACAGTGGCACTATTTTTAGGTGTAGCAGCAGCCTTTTTATTATTACCTGAAATCAATGAAACGACATTAACAGGTTGGATTGGCGAAAGTCTAAAAGAAGCAGCACCAATTTTACTTATAACAGGGGCAGGTGGTTCGTTCGGAACTGTTATAAAAAATGCTGGTGTTGGAGAAATGCTTCAGGAGATGGATTTAGGTATGTTTGCCTCAGGTACATTATTCCTTCTTGTGCCGTTTATAGTAGCAGCCGCGTTGAAAACAGCTCAAGGTTCTTCCACAACAGCTCTTGTGATTACCTCAACTTTAGTAGCCCCAATGCTTGTGACGTTGGGAATTGATGGAGCGGTACCATTAGCATTAGTGGTGATGGCAATAGGTGCAGGAGCAATGACAGTTAGCCATGTGAATGATAGCTTCTTTTGGGTGATTACGCAGTATAGTGGTATGGAAGTAACACAAGCCTATAAAGCCCAAACGGTGGCCACATTACTCCAAGGGCTTGTGACCATTATTATTACGATGATTTTATGGTGGATATTTGTTTAAAGTAAAAGGAGAGCAGCCCATGGCTAGCTCTCTTTTTGTATAATAGGAAAATAGAAAGGAAGTTAGTAGATGAAAAAAATAATGGTATTACTCCTTTGTATTTTTTTATTAGCTGGCTGTACCGAGGCAGTCAAGACAGAGAAAATTCCTGTAACAGCTGGTCATGAAATGCATGTTCATTTTATTGATGTAGGGCAGGGTGATTCTATACTGATTGAATCACCAAGTGGTAAAACGATGCTTATAGATGGGGGAGTGAAGGGCGCAGGGCAACAGATTGTCTCTTATTTAAATGAACTTGGGATAAATAAGCTTGATATTGTAGTAGCAACACACCCAGATGCTGATCATATTGGAGGACTTATTCCTGTATTAGATAACATGACGACTGAGCAATTTTATGATTCGGGAAAAGTACATACATCGCAAACCTTTGAGGAGATGCTGACACAAATCGATGAAAAAAATATTCCTTATCATGTGCCGAAAATCGGTGATGATATCGAATTTGATAAGGATGTAAATGTGAAAGTTTTAAATGCCAATGATCAGGCTACAGATAATAACGATGCCTCCATTGTCTTAAAAATGACTTATGGGAATGTCTCTTTTTTATTGACAGGAGATGCCGGAGTGGCATTAGAAAAGGAAATGTTGCAGTATGATGTGAAAGCAACAGTTTTAAAAGCAGGACATCATGGCTCTAACACAAGTAGCTCAGATGAGTTCGTTCAGGCTGTAAAACCAGAGGTCGCGATATTAAGTTATGGAGAGGATAATAAGTATGGACATCCACATGCAGAAGTAATGGATCGTTTGCAGGCTATTGGTAGTAAAATCTATGCCACCGCGGATTTAGGAACGATTACGGTGTCAACAGATGGGGTAAACTATACGGTGAACGGTAAGGAAACTTCTAGTGTAGGAACTGGTAATATACGATCTAAAGGTGAAGAACCGACAACAGCTATTGAAATCGTTAGCAAGGATCTAGTTACTGAAACTGTAGGAATTAAAAATAGTGGACAACACGCAGTATCTTTAAAAGATTGGCAGCTTATTTCAATTGAAGGGCATCAAGTTTATAATTTCCCTAATCTTTCTTTACAGCCAGGGAAAACGATTTATATTACTAGTGGAACCAATGCGCGGGAAGGGCAAAATTATTTGAAATGGACAACTAAACAAATTTGGTTAAATGATGGAGATGCTGCGCAATTACGCAATGAGAAAGGGGAACTTGTAAGTGAGCTTGAGTAAATACACATTGGATCGTATTGAAGATGGCTATGCGGTTTTTTTAAAGTTTCCAGCAGAAGAGGAACAACTCATTATTTCACAGTCAGCCATGAACAAGCCTGTGCAAGTAGGTGATCGTGTTCAGATAGAAGAAAAAGATGGTATTTACCATATAGAAATTTTACAAGAAGAAACACTACAAAAAAGAGCAGACCTTCATAGTTTAATGAATCGTTTACGAAATAAAAATAATTAATAGATGACAAGCTGTGATAAAGTGACACACAGCTTGTTTTTAGATAGAGGAATTGTACGTAATTAGTTATCCTAAATATTTTGAAAATATGCTAAAATAGTAGTACTATTCAGGAGCTAGGAGCGGACAAAAATGTCGATAAATACAATTATTTTTGATTTAGATGATACACTACTATGGGATAAAAAATCAGTCAAAACTGCATTTGAAAAAACATGTGACTATGCAGCAACAGTACATAATGTGAATCCTGCTGAGCTAGAGGAAGCTGTTCGCCGAGAGGCACGTGCTTTATATGAGAGTTATGAAACATATGATTATACGGTATTAATTGGTATCAATCCATTTGAAGGTCTATGGGGAACGTTTGACGACTCGACGGATTCCTTCCAAAAAATGAAAGAAATTGTGCCTAGCTATCGTGCAGCGGCTTGGACAAAAGGGTTAGCTGCTCTAGGTATTGAAGATACAGCGTTTGGAGAGGAACTGGGAGAGCGCTTTGTAGCCGAGCGTAAAGTAGCGCCATTTTTATACGAAGATACTTTTGCAGTGTTAGACGAATTAAAAGGAAAATATCAGCTTGTATTGCTTACAAATGGTGCACCAAGTTTGCAAAATTTAAAGCTAGAAATCACACCAGAAATTGCCCCATATTTTGATCATATTATTATTTCAGGTGACTTTGGTAAAGGTAAGCCGGACGCATCTATTTTTGAGTATGTGATGGAAAAAGCAGGTATTACAGCGGACGAGGCAATTATGGTTGGCGACAATCTTAATACTGATATTTTGGGTTCATCTCGTGTGGGAATGCGCAATGTATGGATTAATCGTGAAAGCAATATCGCCAACGGGGCTGTGACACCTACCTATGAGGTGGACTCTTTGACAGCGTTGTTGGAGCTTGTAAATAAGCTATAGTATAAAAAATGTACTGATCCTTCATGGAGACAGTACATTTTTTTATTAAAAATAGACATTCAGTCCAAGGTATAAACATGTAAAAGCTACCGCTATACAAAGCTGAACAAGAGCGCTAGCAATTAAGTAACCCTGAGGTTCGCCAGCCTTTTTACGATAATAGATTTGCATAAAGGAGTAGAGTGAAAAAAGGCCATAAATAATTGTTGCATGAATAGTATGCTGTACAAGATAGATACCAAATGAAATACCTCCAAACAATACGAGCATGATGGCATTGGCAATGGCATGCTCAACTGTCGCAGCGAAAAAGCGACGTTCTGTATAAGGCATTCTTTTTTTAGCAATCCATAGGATGAAATGCATAAGTAGGATGAAAATGTTCCCTAAAATCAGTTTCGTCGACCGCTTCTCATCATAAAAATAGCGTAAAGAGTCAATTGATTCTTCAATCAGAAAGGCTTGCTGGGTTTCAACATTGAAGAAAATCTTGTTATTGAGTACCTTCCATTTCTCTTGTGTATGGTCATTATAGAGAATCAAAATATCATAGCTAGTACCACTTTTCCATTGACTAGCGGATATTGTTATAGGAGAAGCGTTGTCCCAATTTTGTTGTAGCTGTGTAATAGCCTTTGAATGAGCATAGCATTGCTGAGGAACATAAAGGCAAGAATCTTTTGTTATAAAGGTTTCCTTGTTCAGATTCTCCTTTAAGTAGACTCGTTGGATGGCTTTGGAGGAATCCATTGTCGTAGGAGAATCACTAGGACGTTGAACAAAAGATAAAACTAAAAAAGAAAGAACTACTATAAAAAGCAATGTTACAGAAGGGATTTTCCATTTATTTTTTGATAGTTGTTTATTAATTACTGAAGGCTCTGTCATATTGCGTAATATTACTTTTTCCTGCTGATCAGATAACGTTAAATCATCTAAGTGTTGCCATGTCTTCTTATCATTCTTCATCCATCTCACCTCCTAGCTGTTTTTTTAATGCGACGAGTGCTCGTTTTAATGTGTTTTTTACTTTCCCTTCATTCCAGCCAAGAATATTGGAGGTTTCCTCGATGGATAGTCCCTCTATTTTGCGCAGAATAATCACATCACGATAGGTAATTTTTAGTTTTCTAATTGCAAGATACAGTATTTTGGCATCTTCTCGTTGCATCAGCCATTGATGAGGAGAAGGTGATACTTGTTCTTCATGCTGTTGTAAAAAAGGAACAAACTGAATGATCCTTTTTCGACGATAATGATCATAGGCAAGGTTACGCGCAGTGCACCGTAACCAAGCAAGATCAGCCCCTTCTTTTATTGTTTGATGATGTTTCAAATAACGGACAAAGGTTTCCTGTGTATAATCCTCCGCTAATTTTTCGTCATTTAGTAAGTAATATAAGTATTTAAAAATGGTGTGATTATGTAAGTAAAATATTTCTTCTATGTTCAAGCTGTGCACCTCCTTTTCTTTAAAGACGAAGAACCCACAGAAAAGTATCATTTTCCCAAAATAAAAAGCAGAGAGTAGAGACCCCCTGCTTCTTGCTGTTATTAATTATAGGTTAATGGCTTTTACCTCATCAATGTTTTCAAGCTGTGCCACAAAAACTAAATCTTCTTCTGTTACAACATTATCAACCGTTAACATCATAACCGCTGTACCACCAACCTGTGCACGACCTACCTGCATTGTTGCGATATTAATTTCTTTTTCTGCAAGCTTTGTTGCTACACGACCAATTGCACCTGGTTTGTCAGTATTTTTAATGTAAAGAAGGTGGCCTTGTGGAATGACGTCTACAACATAGTCCTCTACTTTTACAATGCGTGCACCTAAACCGTTTAATAGTGTACCCGCTACCGTATGTGTTTCGTTAGCAGTAGTAATTTCAATAGTAATTAAGCTTGTAAAGCCTTTTGCTGTTGTTGTTTTGTGCTCATTAATTTTCATACCAATACGTTCAGATAAGTAACGAGCATTAACATCATTGACATGATTACCGTGATTTTTAGACAGTAAACCTTTTAACGCATTTGAAGTTAATGGACGAACATCATAGTTTGCTACTTCACCTGCATAAGATAGGTTGATTTCTTTGACTGGCTCAGTTGTCACTTGTGATAGGAATGAACCAAGTTTTTCAGCTAATTCAAAGAAAGGCTCAACTTGTGCAAGAAGCTCTTTAGGTATTGATGGCATGTTTACTGGATTTGTTACAGTACCTGTTTTGTAAAATTTAATGATGTCATTTGATACGTCAACCGCTACAGATTCTTGTGCCTCGATTGTAGATGCTCCTAAGTGAGGCGTTGCGATAACTTGTGGTAAAGTTAGTAGCTTATGATCTGTTGCTGGTTCAGAAACAAATACGTCAAGAGCAGCTCCAGCCACTTTTCCTGCTACGATTGCATCGTATAAATCGTCTTCATTGATGATACCGCCACGTGCACAGTTAATAATACGTACGCCATCTTTCATCATCGCAAATTTATCTTTATTAATAAGGTTGCGAGTTTCAGGTAGAAGTGGTGTATGAACTGTAATGAAATCAGCAGCTACACAAATTTCTTCAACTGTTGCTTTTGTTACACCTAATTCTTTAGCACGTTCATCTGTTAGGAATGGGTCGTATGCCATAACATTCATACGTTGACCTTTTGCACGATAAGCTACTTCAACACCGATTCGACCAAAACCTACAACACCTAAAGTTTTATTTTTTAGCTCCACGCCAACATAAGATTTGCGATCCCATTTGCCATTTTTTAATGTATTAAAAGCTTGTGGAATATGACGGGCAAGTGAAGTCATCATCGCAATTGTATGTTCAGCAGCTGAGTTTGTATTACCATCTGGTGCGTTTACCACGATAATGCCATGTTCTGTAGCAGCAGCAAGGTCAATATTATCGACACCAACACCCGCACGACCAATTAATTTTAAGCTTTTAGCTGCTTCAATTACTTCACGTGTTACCGTTGTTTGAGAACGAACAAGTAATACATCTACATCTGCAATTTTAGCGATTAATTCTTCTGGTGCTAGTCCTGTGTCTACAATAATGTTTAAATCTAAATCTTGTTCCTGACGTAATGGGAAAATACCATCCTCACTTAGTGGATCAGCGATAAATACGTTAATAGTTCTTGTTTTTGTTGCAGTAGTCATTATAATTAGCTCCTTTTTTATCATAATTGGTTATGGCTTTATCTACGACAGTCTGAAATTTGTAAAATTCGAACATCTTACAGCATACAAACAATCTCCTTTCTAAATCGAAAACAATATAAAAAGCCTTCCACGCCTTACAAACACAATTAGTGTGTTGTAAGGGGCGAAAGGCTGTATAAACTTTGGTTCGCGGTACCACCCTTAATCACTGCTGGAAAATTTATTCTGGCAGTCTTAGCTATATGCGTAACGTGCATGAGACGGATAAGCTTACTTTTAAGTTGTTCAGCCTATCTATTCAGGAGTGGAACTATTATCGTAGAAATCACTGATTTGCACCAACCATCAGCTCTCTTTGGATTTTCTTGCGACTAGTGTGTCTCCGTCGTTATATTTTTTGTGATTAAATTTGTTAACATCATAATCCCTATTGTTCACCTTTGTCAACGATATTTCTTAAAAACTTTAAAAATACTGACTTCAAAAGTCTGAAAAATAACTAAAAACGAATATTCTTTATATTATTTTTATTTATTGTTCGTCTTTTTGGAAAGTACAATGAAAGCGCTAACGATATTTGCAAAGTCCGACAGTATCAAGTTTCTGTGTAGGTTTAGCATGGAAAATTATATGGGAATTAAATGGAATAAAATAGATGCTTTATGCTAATTATCCATGGATTTGTTCTAAGAAAGCGAACGTTTTTGTTTGTCACAATTTAGACAAAAATATAAAAAGTAGAAGGTAAACAGACCGTGAGAGAAGAATGTTAGTTAAGGATGATTGATTTGGGGGTGTAAGAATGAAGTACGATGTTGCAATAGTCGGTGCTGGTCTTGCAGGATTAGTCGCAGCTTGTGAATTAATCGATGCAAAGAAAAAAGTTCTTTTAGTAGATCAAGAGCCTGAAAATTCAATCGGAGGACAGGCATATTGGTCTTTTGGTGGAATATTTTTAGTAAATTCTCCAGAGCAACGAAGGCTTGGGATTAAAGATAGTAAGGAGCTTGCATGGCAGGATTGGCAAGGAACTGCAGGCTTTGATCGTTTAGAAGACGAGGATTCTTGGGCATATAAATGGGCAAGAGCATATGTCGATTTTGCTGCAGGTGAAAAATACGACTGGTTAAAGTCAAAAGGTCTAAAGTTTTTCCCAGTTGTTGGATGGGCAGAGCGGGGAGGCTCGTTGGCAGGAGGGCATGGCAATTCAGTACCTAGATTTCACATTGTCTGGGGAACAGGCCCTGGCATTGTAAAGCCATTTGTAGATAAAGTAAAACAGGCTATGAAAGAAGGCTTCATAGACTTCAAGCCAAGACATCGTGTGGATGAATTTGTGCAGCAAGAAGGGGAGATTACAGGAATTAGCGGAACGGTGCTAGCTGAAACCTTTATTAATCGAGGTGAAAAAAGTTCGAGATTAGGAATCGGTGAATTTTCCTACGAATCGAAAGCTGTGATTGTAGCAAGTGGTGGTATTGGGGCAAATTTTGATTTAGTGAGAAAAAATTGGCCTACTCGATTAGGGACACCTCCAAAAAATATGGTATGTGGTGTACCAGCTTACGTTGACGGAAGAATGCTAGAGATCACGGAACATGCTGGGGGACGCATTGTAAACCGTGATCGCATGTGGCATTACACAGAGGGTTTAAGAAATTGGGATCCGATATGGCCCAACCATGGAATTCGGATATTGCCTGGTCCCTCCTCCCTGTGGTTTGACGCAGAGGGGAATCGTTTTCATGCACCCAACTTTCCAGGGTTTGATACACTCAGTACGTTAGAGGCGATTCAAAAAACAGGTTATGACTATTCCTGGTTTATTTTAACGGAGAAAATTATTGAGAAAGAATTTGCTTTATCTGGCTCAGAGCAAAACCCAGATTTAACAAACAAAAGCATTGGCAATGTTCTAAAACGTATTTTACCAGGCCCACCTGCTCCTATCCAAGCTTTTAAAAATCACGGAGAGGATTTTGTAATTGCACATGATCTAAAGGAACTTGTAGATGGAATGAATAAACTTGCTGGGAATGAGCTACTTGATTTCATGAAGATTAAAGAGCAAATCTTGGCCAGAGATCGGGAAATGGACAATAAGTTTACGAAGGATTTGCAAGTAAACGCTATTCATGGAGCAAGAAATTATATTGGCGATAAATGGGTGCGTGTTGCCAAGCCACATAAAATTTTAGATACCAAAAATTGGCCTTTAATTGCTGTTCGCTTAAACATTCTAACAAGGAAAACTTTAGGTGGCTTGCAAACAAATTTAAATGGCGCTGTTTTGGGCATGGACGGTCAGCCAATTCCTGGGTTATATGCAGCTGGTGAAGTAAGTGGTTTCGGTGGCGGTGGTGTCCATGGCTACCGTGCTTTAGAAGGGACATTTGTTGGTGGCTGTTTATTTAGTGGACGTCAGGTAGGACGTTATTTAGGACAAGGATAAAGTGCATAATGAAGAGCATCGTCTTGATGAACGATGCTCTTTTTAAATGGATTGATAATGCTGAAGATCACTATGCTGAGATTTTGAGCGGAAATCTCATAGCGATGCTTACCTTGATTAAATTATGAAAGGGATTAACAATTTGATTTTTGGACCTCTGCAATCTTAGCAATTTGTTCTTCAACTTGTTCCTTTGTCCAACCGTTTTCCTCCACGAAAAAGTTGCGTTCTGCACGGCGACAATCATCTGAACAGCTTCGCATGTAAAATGCCTCATGTTTTTCTTCACAAAGCATTAGCTTATGACACGCTGGGTTTGCACAGTTTGTGTATCGTTCAGACGGCTCCCCAGTGAAATAATCCTTCCCAACAATAACATGTTCCACCTGATTAATCGGTACACTTCGACGGCGGTCAAAAACAAACATTTGACCATCCCATAATTGACCTTTTACTTCAGGATCTTTCGCATATGTAGCAATACCGCCGTGTAATTGACCTACGCTCTTACCATAGCCCTCGCGTTTTAGCCAACCAGAGAATTTTTCGCAGCGGATACCACCTGTACAATAAGTTAAGATTTTTTTATCGGCAAAATCTTCTTTATGTGCCTCCATCCAAGCAGGTAGGTCACGGAAATTTTCGATATCTGGTCGAACAGCACCTCGGAAATGACCCAGATCATATTCATAGTCATTACGGGCATCGATGATTACTGTGTTGTCATCTTGCATCTGTTCCATAAATTCTTTAGGTGTTAAATAATCACCTGTGATTTCTAACGGATTGATATCCTGTTCTAAACCGAGGTGAACAATTTCTCGACGAGGACGTACATGCATTTTTCTAAAGGTATGCCCTTCAACCTCATCAATTTTCCACATAATATCACTAAAACGAGCATCTGCCTTCATATGGTTCATGTAAGCATCTGTTTGCTCAATGGTACCTGATACAGTTCCATTAATACCTTCGTAACCTACTAAAATACGACCAAGAAGCCCTATCTCTTTACACAATGCTAAATGTTCTTCTGCGAACGCTTCAGGATCTTCAATCGTAATATATTTATAATAAAGTAATACACGATAGTCTTTTTGTGTCAAAATACGTTACCACCTTTATCTCAATATTCGTCCTTTAATATAGCATAACAAGGAGCATTTTTGCTTAGAGAGAAGGAGTTTTCTAAAAAAACACGAATTATATAGTGAATGACTATTCATATTTGGGGGTTATAGAGATGGAATTTTCAACAATTACTTTAGAAAAATTAGAACGTCGCGCAACGTTAACGTTGAATCGTCCGCAGGCGATGAATGCTATGGATGATGTCATGATGCGTGAACTAGCAGAATGCTTTGAAGCTCTACAACAGGAAAAAGATATTCAGGTGCTTGTTATTCGCGGAGAAGGAAAGGTCTTTTCTGCGGGTGGTGATATAAAAGCAATGCTAGATGAAAGCAAACCACTGAATATTGATGAGGCAATGGTTTATCTGACACGTATCGTGAAGGCATATTATCAGCTACCAATGATTGTGATTGCAGCGGTTCATGGTGCATCAGCAGGTTTAGGATTTAGTCTAACCCTAGGGGCAGATATTATTGTAGCCTGTGAAAATAGTAAACTTGCTATGAATTTTATTGGAATTGGACTGATTCCAGATGGTGGCGGTCATTTCTTCATGAAGGAGCGTGTAGGTACTGTTAGAGCGAAACAAATGATATGGGAGGGTAAGGTATTAACAGCAAAAGAAGCATTAGATGCAGGGTTAATTGATTATATTGCACCAGAGGGCACTGTATTTGCAATGGCAGATCAGCTGGTGGGGAAAATGCTTGCATCCCCGATTTCTTCCATGATTACAACGAAAAAAATTCTACATGCACAAAATATGCCACAGCTAGAAAATATCTTAGCATTAGAGGCTGAGGGCCAGTCTGCAATGCGTAAAACAACAGATCATGTCGAGGGCATTCATGCATTTGTAGAGAAAAGAACGCCTGTCTTTGTAGGCAAATAAAAATAATAAAAGGCGCGTAGCAAACCATTGACTACGTGCCTTTTATTAGCCACTAAACATGGA
The DNA here is from genome assembly GCF_052928325.1 of Lysinibacillus sp. BSL11. NCBI lineage: Bacteria > Bacillati > Bacillota > Bacilli > Caryophanales > Bacillaceae > Lysinibacillus > Lysinibacillus sp. BSL11. The sequence goes on from NZ_JAVGCX010000003.1 coordinate 33,166, forward strand.
ATAAAATTAATTTACCAGAAGCGTTTACAAGACGATGAGTTTTATCGGCAACACCTTTTTCCTCAACTTGTTGTTGTCCATTTAGTTTAGCAGCCTCATCATTTTCAAAAGTCCAAGTTTCATCAAACAATGTTTCTCCTGTTTTTTCAAAAGCTGTAAAACGATAATTCTCCATACAGACCCCACCCTTTTACTTGAATATATTTCTATTATACATAGAAGATTTATAAACTTCACGGTAAAACTAGTGAATTTTTTGATAAATTACGAAAATTGTGGAAAAAGTAAGGCAATGTTGTTTTTTTCCGTAATAGCATTTTTCATCAAACATGAATTATGATAAAATAGAACAAATATTCGGTTTTGATTAATCAACATATTATTACTTTTTATTACTTTGGTTTGCACTAAAGAGAGAATTATCTACTATTTGAGGTGATTGGATGTCAGCAATTCGTTTTTTCCATATGGCAGATTTACATTTAGATAGTCCATTTAAGGGCTTATTTGGTCTACCCGAACCCATTTTAAAGAAAATACGGTCAAGCACTTTTGAAGCGTTTGATAAAATTATCCTTAAAGCGATTCAGGAAAAACCTGATTTTTTACTAATTGTTGGAGATATTTATGATGGTGAAAATCGTAGCTTGCAAGCACAACGAAGATTTCAAGATGCAATGGAGAAGCTTTTTCAACACAATATCCCTGTCATTGTAGGCTACGGAAACCATGATCATTTAAATGGCACATGGACACGTTTTGCTTTACCAAGTAATGTCTATGAATTACCAGCTGAAACGAGTGTAGTTCAATTAAAAATACGGGGTCAACAAGTGAATATATATGGTTTTAGTTATCCTGAACGTCATTTAAAGGAATCCGTTATTGAAAGCTATCCAACTGCACATGATCAGCATGCCATTCATATTGGTATGCTTCATGGCAGTGAGGCAGGCAATACGACACATGATGTGTATGCCCCTTTTACAAAGCAACAGTTACTTGAAAAGAACTATCATTATTGGGCGCTTGGCCATATTCATAAACGACAGCTTTTACATCAAAACCCTCCAATTGTTTATCCAGGCAATATTCAAAGTCGACATCGTAAAGAACAAGGAATGAAAGGCTTTTATGATGTGACGTTATCCAAAACATCGACTAAGCTTGATTTTATCTCTACCTCTGCTGTCGTTTATAGCACCATAGAGGTGGATTGTACGAATGTGGTACACGCCAATGAATTATTGAAGAGATGTGCAGAAGCGATTACAGCCAATAGGAAGAAGTATGGCGCGGCGGTAGTAGAGCTTCATTTGCAACATATTGACGAACAAACGGAAGCTTTATTTGAGCATGCAACAGTAGATGCATGGTTAGAGACTATTCGAGAGGCTGAGGAAGGTATGGAACCAATGTGTTGGGTACAAAAAATGGTGTTGCAAAAGGCAGCGAGATTTTATGAGCATACAGCAACAACTCAATCAGTTGTGAGCTTAATGGAGCAATGGGACAGTAATGAATGGAAGGATATTCTAAAAGATTTGTACCAACATGCTGGTGGTGCGAGGCTAATAGAGCCACTTAGTGAAAAGGATATTGAGAACTTAACCCGTCGTGCACAGACTTTATTAGCAGAAGAAATTCAAAGGGCGTGATTACATGCTGACAATACAAAAAATCCAAATATATGGCTTTGGTAAGCATGAAAATATCTCCATTTCGTTAAATGATGGTGTCACTATTTTTTACGGATTAAATGAAGCAGGAAAAACGACGATTCAGCAGTTTATACTACAAATGCTTTTTGGTTTCCCAACAAGGCAGCAGATACAGCGCAAATATGAGCCGAAAATTTCAACGAAATATGGAGGTCAGCTGACACTTTTACACCCAATTTATGGTCAATGTACAGTTGAACGTGTGAAAGGAAAGGCTGCTGGTGATGTTACTGTCTACCTAGAGGATGGAACAACGGGGCATGAGGAGTTGTTAGTAAAGCTTTTATATGGTTATTCTAGGGCATCCTTTGAAGCCATTTTTTCTTTTTCACTGCATGAACTACAAGGTATTGAAAAAATGTCTGAAGAGGAGCTAACCCATTTGCTACTTGCCTCAGGTACAACAGGTATTCAGTATTTATCCACCCTTGAAAAGAAAATGGATAAAGAGGCTAGTGAGCTGTTTAAAAAGACAGGTAAAGTGCCATTGATTAATCAAAAGATTGAACAACTAAAGCAGCTTGAGCGGACAATTAAACTGGAGCAGGGGAAGATTCGAACCTTTGAGGGTAAATTACAGCAATTACAATTATTTGAGCAAAAGCTAGAACAGCTATTTGGTACGCAGAAACGGCAACAGCAACAATGGCAGCAATTAACTATTCAAAAACAAGCACTTCCTCTTCTCAAGCAGCAACAGACATTGCAACAGACAATGACCAATTTTCAACATGTTCAGTTTCCTTCAGAGGGTATCAGACGGTATGAACAAGCAAAGGATCGTCTGTTACATGAAAGTCAACAATTGATGCAATTAAAGGAGCAGCATCAAACATTACAGGAGAAAATACTTGCAACAGTGGATAATCAAAAGGTCAATGAAATGGCTTACCTTATGCAAAAAGAGGCAACGTGGCATCAGCTAATGGTGAAAGAGCAAAATTTACAGGATGATCTATTTTTGCTCGAACAAGAAATTGAAGCACAGTTTCGTTTACTAGGTGTAACAGAGAAAGAAGCACAAGAAAATCTTTTGAACGAAACAGTATCACTCCAACAGGAGCAACAATTTCAGCTTCAATTAAGTAAATTAGAGGAGGCGGAGGAAGAACTAAAATTTCATCTACGTTCACTAGAGCAAGTACACCTAGAATTAGATGCCATAGCCAAACAGAAGCAACAGCTAATGCATGAGTCATTAACAAGTGAGGAAGAACATATTTTAGCACAATGGCCTCATCAAAAGCGGAGGCTTGAGCAATTACGTGTTGCCAAATCGCAACGAAGTAAGCAGAAGAAGCCTCATGACTTTATCTGGCTTGTACTACTGATTGGCTTCATGTCGTTTGCTTATGGTGTATTTGAAAAAAACATAATTGTAATCCTAATTGGAGCGGTTTTATCATTGCTAACCTTTTTGTTTATTCGATATGTTAAGCAAGCAGATGAACCTACTAATAAAGAGCACAGCATCCTCATACGGGAGTTAGAGCAAGAGGAATTAACAGTACAAGCAGTTCTTATTAAGAAGCAAAGATATGAAGATCGCTTGTTACACATCAATGAACAGCAGAAAGAAAAGGAGCAGAAATATACTTCTCTTGAATATAAAATTCAACTAACGGAGGTGGAGAGTGAAGAAGCCACTCAAACACTCCAACATTTTTTAAAGCGTTATCGATTACAAGGAACGATAGCCAGATCGCTAATGCCCGAATTATTTATGCGTATTCGTGGTGTACAAGAATTAGCAGCTAAAAGAAACAGTACCTCAAGTCTGTTGCAAGAAACGCAGGTAGAAAAGAACAGCATTTATGAGCAGCTTCAGCGGGTTTTAGATGGAGCATATGATGAACATGAAATTTATATGCATTTACGAACAGCCTACCTTGAAGCACAACAGCAACAGCAGCAAGCTCAGCATGCAAAAGATCAGCTAGCCAGCGTCCAAATAAAAATAGAAGGTGGACAATCAAGAATGGATCGTTATACTGCTGAAATGTCCGAGCTATTCAAAGAAGCAAAGATCCAAAATGAACAGGCCTATTATGAAATGCATGAGCAATTTGAACAGAGAAAAAAAATTGAGGCAGAATTGCAAACCGTTCAGGCTCAATTATCTTCACTCGCTCTTCAACAGAAGGAAAATCTGATTGAGGACGCTGTTAACGAGCGCATATTTGCTTTAGAACAAGAGCAGCAATCATTGCAACTAGAAATTGATCAATGTCTGGAACAACGTGCTGCTTTGCTAATGGAAAAAGAGCAGCTATTAAATGATGAAAAGTATGGTCAATTACTTCAACAGTTTGAGCAGGAGAAAACAGAATTGCAGCAGTTAATTGAGCAGTGGGCAACTAAAAAAGCGGTGGCAACAGCTATTCACGAAACCTTATTCCGTCTTCGTGAAGAAAAATTACCTCATGTTCTTGAAGAGGTAAATGCTATATTCCGTTTACTAACAGGAGGGAACTATGACAAACTTTCGATTCATGAGGATGGTTATTTTGTAGCACAGGATGCTGCAGGAATACGTTATCAAATGGTGGAGTTGTCACAGGCTACCAAAGAGCAAGCTTATATTGCATTGCGAATGGCTCTAGCAAAAACCCTAGTGAGCGCTGCTCCATTTCCAATGATTATGGACGATCCTTTTGTCCATTTTGATCGAAACCGCACAAACAAAATGGTACAATTAATGAAAGAAGTAGGATATGAGCGTCAAATTTTATATTTTACTTGTCATGACACAATGCTCAATTATTGGCAGAAAGAGCAGATTGTCGATATAGGAGCATTAGCAAATGAAAGGGGAGTGGCGTCAACATGAAAGGGATTACGACGCTCCAAGTTGGAGAAGTAGTTGATCAATTTTTATTAATAAAACAAGCGACAAAAGGGGTTACAACCGTTGGAAAGCCATTTATGTCGCTAATATTACAAGATAAGAGTGGGGATATAGAGGCAAAGCTATGGGACACGAATGAGGATCATGAAAAGACATACCATGCGGAAGCTATTGTACGTGTTGGTGGAGAGATTCATGACTATAGAGGAAAAAATCAATTGCGTATTAAATCTATCCGTGTTGCTAAGCCAGAGGAAGGAATTGCTATTCATGATTTAGTGCCTTCCTCTGCAACACCAAAAGAACAACTATACGAAGAATTAACGCAATTTTTCTTTGACATTAAAAACCCTAACATCTCACGAATTACAAGAGCAGCAATTAAAAAACATCAAGAGGCTATTTTAGTTTTTCCAGCCGCGACTAAAAATCATCATGACTATGCGTCAGGTTTATTAGATCATATGGTCTCCATGCTCAAACTAGGTAAAGCCATTGCTGATCTATATCCAACATTAAATCGTGACTTATTATATGCTGGAATTATCTTACACGATGTAGGAAAGGTTGTAGAGTTATCAGGCCCAGTTGCCACAATGTATACAGTGGAGGGTAATTTATTAGGCCATATTACAATTATGGTAAATGAAATTGCTAAGATTGCTAGTGAGCTTGAAATTGAAGGTGAGGAAGTCATGCTGTTGCAGCATATGGTATTGTCACACCATGGGAAAGAAGAGTGGGGTAGCCCGAAAAAACCTATGATTCAGGAAGCAGAAATTTTGCATTATATCGATAACATTGATGCAAAGATGAATATGTTAACAAGGGCATTAGGTAAAACGACACCTGGCGAATTTACAGAGAGACTCTTCCCTCTTGATAATCGTTCATTCTATAAGCCTACTATATAAAAAGCAGTATCAATCAGCTCATAAACTGACATTGCTGTATAGCTATTCGTTATTAATTTCTCTGAGTCTAAGTATTCATATATTTACTAATAGTGCCTAACTATTGTACCAATGTGAATATTTAATTTAGAATAGAGAGAGAAATTATAGGAATGGGGAAAAGTAATGGATACAGAGGGACTTTTTTCACGGAAAATTAAGTTTTGGAAAAGTTTAATTTTCAAAATGATACTAGCTATCGGCATAAGCTTATTTATTAGCTCCCATATTTCAGAATTTGTTAGTCGTCAATTCGAGAAGGTAGTGCATTTGAATGGAAGTGCTGGGGTTGCCATTAATACATTTATTTCGTTATTTATTGGCACAGTAATTATTTCGTTATGTACAAGGTATATTGTCTTAAGGCGTGTCAAGCGTGTGTTAAATGCTATGACCCAGGCTGCTGATGGCGATTTAACTGTTCGCATTGATGATCGATTAAAAGATGAAATTGGTCAATTATCGACTGAATTTAATCATATGCTAGAGCAAATTGGGACGGTCATTGAAAAGACGAATAAGGCATCGACAGATGTATCAACCTTTACAAAGGAATTTACAACGATTACCGAGCAAAGCAGTCAAACAGTTGAAACTATTTCTAGTGCCATTGGGGAAATTGCCTCCAGTGCTGAAGGACAATTAAGGCAAATGGATTTATTATCTGAATCAGCACATTTAATTACTAAAGATATGGATCATGCATCTTCTGCTGTACAGGAAGTGGCCTCAATAGCAATTGAAACGAACCAAAAGGCTGATTTAGGATTACAACTAATTGAGCAAACGATTGAAAAAATGAATACCATTAATGAATCTGTTCATCAGTCAACCGCAGTTGTAAATGCTTTAGGCGAAAAATCGAAGGAAATCAGTACGATTGTAGCGCTGATTACAAGTATTACAGATCAAACAAACTTGCTTGCATTGAATGCATCTATTGAAGCAGCTCGTGCAGGGGAGGCTGGAAAAGGCTTTGCAGTAGTGGCAGATGAAGTAAGAAAGCTAGCAGAGGAATCTGGAAAGGCTGCAGATAATATTCGAACATTGGTGGATGATATCTTAAGCCAAACCTCCAGTGCTGTTTATGCTATTAATAGTGGGACACAGTTTGTGGAGGAAGGCCGTGAATCTGTTGAACAGACAGGCGATACCTTTAAAAATATAGTCTTATATTTGCAACAGATAAGTCATCGTACAACGGAAGTAAAGGATATTGTCTTACGTGTAAATGAGAAAGCAAGTCAAACAGATGATGCTGTAAAAGAAGTCGTTGGCATAGCGAATGGCACATCTTCGGGCATACAGCATATTGCTTTATCTATCGAGCAACAAAGTGCTTCTAATGAGGAAATAGCAAGTGCTGCAAATGTTCTTCAAACAATGTCAAATGACCTGCAAACTGAAATTAGCCAATTTAAAGTAAAATAGAGAAAAAAGAGAAGCATCTGATGTATCAGGTGCTTCTCTTTTTGTTATATACTAGACTCTAATTATTTAGATTCCTTGTCAGTATCTTCTGCTTTATCTTCGGAATCCTCTTTTGGCGCATTTTCTTCAGCTTTTTTAGCTGCTTCTTCAGCTGCTTTTGCTTGTTCTTCACTTGTTGTTGTAAAGAATTTAAGTGGTTCTTTTAAATCTTTATCAGATGTTTTCACATCGGCTTCTTTAGCCATTTTTGCAACGATATCTTTAAGAATCGTCTGAGCTTCACCAGTTTGGTTCAGTTTATTTAACATAGTTGAACGAATGTTTTCTTCTTCGTCTTTAAATGAACCAACACCTTTTACATCACGCTTGTCCGTAATTTCAATTACATGGTAACCAAAGCTAGATTTTACTGGTTCACTTAATGTTTTTAATTCAAGAGCATAAGCGGCATCGTTAAATTCATCTACCATTGAACCTACAGAGAACCATCCAAGCTCTCCACCTTTTTGAGCAGAGCCAGTATCTGTTGAGTACTCTTTTGCAACGTCCTCAAACTTAGCGCCACCCTTAATTTTTTCAATTACTTCTTTAGCTGTTTTTTCATCTGCTACTAAAATGTGACGACCATTTAATTCTGTTTTCATTTGCTCGTAGTATTTTTTCACATCTTCTTCTTTAATTGCTTGATCTTTCAAAGCTTTCTCTTGAAGAAGTTGAACACGTAAAGAATCTTTAAAGCCCTGTTCTGTTAAACCACTTTCAGCAAGCGCTTGTGTAAAGCCATCACCAAATTGTGATGCAGTTGTATCATACGCTTCTTTGATTTCCTTATCTGTTACTTCATATTTGTCAGCTAAAACTTTTTCAGTCACCATTTGCTGCATTACATATGAGCCTGTTAAAGCTTTTGCCTTTTCATTAAAATCAGCTACTGAAATATCGCCCACTTTAGAAGTAACGATTGCTTTGCTGTCTCCGCCGCTACAAGCACCAAGCGCTAATACAGACGCAGCTAAAGTTAAAGATAAAACTGTCTTTTTCATAGTGGATATTCTCTCCTAACATGGTTTCGTCCATTTTTTACTATAACATAAACGTTTTAAAAACAAAATGGTTCCCCCTTGAGTATTGCCTATATTTCAAATTTTGAAGCGCATAGGATATAGAAAAGAAAGGGGGTGAAGTTATGGGCAACGGAGGATACGGTGGCGGTGGCTACGGCTCAGGCTTTGCTTTATTAGTTGTGTTATTTATTTTATTAATTATCGTTGGTGCAGCGTTCCTATACTAATTAATAAAACAGTGAAAAGCTAAGAGCATTAACTCTTAGCTTTTCTTAACAATGTTAGACATTCGCGCCGCATGCCTTAGGTTCTAAACAATTACTTGGTTAGTAAAAGTTGTTGCATGGGGGGCTCGACTTATCTTTGAGCGTGCGGACGGGCGCGGATGGTGCACATGTTTTTGAAGGGGGCTTTTCAAAAAAGCCCGAAAAAATTTAGATTCCATTACGCCTCGGCGTAATGGATTTTTCTGTTAAACTGCATATAAAATTTCAATGTAGAATGAGACAAGTAGGATAGTAATAAGTATATTTATAGTTCGGAATATTTTTGGTTGGTTTTCTTCGGGAATTTCACGTCGCATGCATAGAGCATATGTCATGCGGTTAATTTGAAATAAATAGAATACCGAGAATAGAACTACAATCATTAATAGCAAGTCTATTCCTCCCCTCTTTCAATAGTAATAGCATAACAAAGAACGTCAATAAAAAACAAGTACAAGCAATTTAGTGAACGGTCGGTGGAACTAAAATTTCATAGCCTTTAGGTGTTTCTTCTATTTGTGAATTTTTAGGTGAATTCAAGAGATACTTTACGTAAAGGATATCAATTAGGCATAGACTACAGTGATAGGCTAACAGCAATGTCCCATAATGGGTATAGGCTGGTAAAAGCCATGTTCCAACTATAATACTAGTATTTAGAACGATAAAAGGCGTAAGTAATGCTAAAATGTATCGATTTTTAGATAATGGCTCTCGAATTCGCATGTGTAAAACAGGAATTATATAAAACTGACTACGTACACGTAATTTTAAATGTTGGCGTAAATCAATTAGGGCCACAAAGTGCAAAAATTTGTGAATGGGATAAAGTGTTAGCACAGCTATCATAAAGAGCCAGAATAGTCGATCTGTATAACGCTCTTCATTAAATAAATTAAACGTTACATACGAAACAGAAAAGACCAATAAAAAGGTAATGACTCCCATTATAATAATACGCGTAGTGCCGTAATGATGTTCTAAATTTAAAATTTTCCAGCAATGCATGGTTTTTATCAACTCCGAAATAGGAAGTGTCCTATTTAATGTAAATTGAATTATGTTAGAATGCAAGAAAAAGGAGGTACTTCAGAAATATTTCTGAAATACCTCCTTTCACATGACTCATTCCTGAATGAACAGTAGTATAACATTTTTGTTCAACTTATAAATAAGTGCAGGAAAAATTATGTGCAGTTTGAAGCTTCGTCTTATCCTTTTACAGGTGTGCGTTCTTCTAGTGTGTCAAAGGAATCACGGAAATGTTGGAAAGAGCGTTCGAAAATATCGATGAAATCTTCACCATAGATATTACGAATAACAGCCATTACATCTAAAAAATCAGGAAAACGGCCATATAAATCTTTTAATGCTAGTGATCCTTCCAGGACGGAATGATACGTATTATGGTAGTTTTTATTCATCTCTATAATGAGCTCTGTGCCAGCTTCTGTAAGCTCAACATACGTATTACGTTTATCGTCATCACGCTTGGAAAACTTAAGAAAGCCACGCTCTTCTAATTTTTTGGAGAAATTAAATGCTGTAGAAACATGCATCACGCCAAATTTCGCAACATCAGAAATGGAAGCGCCTTTTAAATGATATGAAATCCATAAAATATGGTGTTCATTAATATTTAAATCATAAGGTTTAATCCATTGTTGCCAATCCTTTTCAACCGCTTTCCACAGCGCTTTTGATAACTGTGCGATTCTTTGACTATAAAGCATCGCTTCTTTTTGTGTATATAATTCCTCTGACAAAGCCATCACCTACTGCTTTCTTTCACATTTTTAAAAATATTATAGCAGTAAAGGAAAAAAGTTTAAAGTTAGAAAAATTAAAAAATTGAAAAGTGGCTAAAAAATAATATTATAGCAATAGTTTTTGATAAAAATACAGATTATTTAACTATTGATAAGGACTTTAGTCGCTAACTTTTTCTTGAGTTTTTTTCTTATTTTCTGTAATTTGTGCAATGTTTTTCTCGATTTCGCTTATCGAATTCTGTAAAGCATCTAATTCTTGTTGTAAATTATTTTTCGTTGGTTCGATTTCTTCAGTAAAAGTCGTAATTGTTTGCTTTAAATCATTTATTATTTGTGGGATATTATTTTTTACTTCATTTGTTAATGTATTAACAGATTGTTTAACAGTTCCTACTTGTTGTTTTACATCAAGGAGCATACCCTTTGTTTGGTCAACATTTTGTTTAACAGAAGCACGTAGCTGTTGCCCAGATTGTGGCGTTGAGAAAAGCACAGCGATTGTCCCACCAATAATTCCTGTTGTTAGTCCAAGTAAAAATGGTTTTGCTTTCATATTAGATACCTCATTTCTAGTCATGTTTATTTACTATTAAACCATGAAATGCACCAATACAAAAAGAAAAAAGAAACTAAACGAGTGATTTGACCGCCACAGTTTAGTTTCTTTTGATTATTTAAAGTGTTTATTTATGAAATTTGAGAAATAGCTGTATTGAATTTAGAGCGCTTCACTAATTTTGAAACAATTGGATAAATAACGGCAAACGCAACAACGTTAAATACGACAGCTGGAAGGACAACGCCAATAAATAGCATCGCAAACGTCGCGCCAACATTTGCATTAAACACAAAAAGCGCTACTGCTAAGAAGACAGTTCCTGAAAGAATTGTTCCCAAGCTAACTAAGACAGCAGATACGGCAAAATGATCTGCTAGTTTTTTGAGAATGATTAAAGCAGCTAAAAATACAAAACCAGTAACAGCTTTATCAATAATATTTGGAACTAGACCTGCTGGGAATGTTGTAAATAAACCTGAAAGCACCCCTGTTGAAAGAGAAAGTAGGAACGTTTCTTTCACTGTTGGGAATAATAGAATACCAATAAACATCATGGTTAACATAAAATCAGGCTTCATCCCATTCACCATTCCTGGTGTAACCACATAAAGTGCAGCACCGACACCTACTAACAGTGCCATTAATACTAAATTCTTTGTATTCATTTGTATCTCTCCTCGACTATGCTAATCTATTTGTCTCCTAACGTGTCCTCTTGACCGCTAGCGAAACTTATTTGTGATTGTACGCTAAATTTTAAAAATTTGCAATACAGCATTCTGAACATCCAGATGTTAATATATTACAAATGGCTTATAGATTGGCTTTAATACTTTCTGCTACTTCTGCCAACTGCTCTGGTGAGTACGTTTGTGTTTGCCAAATTAAGCCTAGCCCTTCTTTTTCATCGTAACGCGGAATAAAATGTAAGTGGTAGTGGAAAACAGTTTGTCCAGCAGCAGCACCGTTGTTATTAATGGTATTCAAACCAATAGGCTGAAATGCTGCTTTAATAGCATTTGCAATTTTGGGAGCTACAGCATATAGATTACGAGCCACTTCCTCTGGCATTTCAAATAGATCTTGGCAGTGATGCTTTGGAATTAAAAGTGTATGGCCCTTTGCCACAGGTGAAATGTCTGTGAATGCATAGACATGATCGTCTTCGTAAATTTTTGTACTTGGAATGGATCCATCAATAATTTTGCAAAATAGGCAATCGCTCATAAGAATTTCCCCCTTAACGTATATGTAAGTACATTCTATCATACTCAAACCTGTATCATTTGCTAATTTTTGATAAAATATAATACAAGAAGAGGAGTGAGAATATGTCAGTATTAGAGGTACAGAACGTGACAGGTGGTTATACAAGAAAACCTGTTATAAAAGATCTATCTTTTACGATTGGAAAAGGTGAACTAGTTGGCTTAATCGGCTTAAATGGAGCTGGTAAAAGTACAACAATTAAACATATTATAGGAACAATGTTGCCAAAGGAAGGGGACATTCGTCTAAATGGTGTAACATTAAAGGAAGATACAGACAAGTATCGTACAGCTTTTTCTTATATTCCTGAAACCCCTGTATTATATGATGAGTTAACATTAAGAGAGCATTTAGAATTAACAGCAATGGCTTACGGTATTGACAAAGCAACACTCGATGCTCGTTCTGAAGTACTGTTAAAAGAGTTTCGAATGGAAAAAAGATTAAATTGGTTCCCTTCACATTTTTCAAAGGGTATGCGTCAAAAAGTTATGATTATGTGTGCCTTTTTAGTGAATCCAAGTCTATATATTATTGATGAACCATTTGTGGGATTGGATCCACTAGGTATTCAATCGTTATTAGACCAAATGGATGAAAAGAAAAAAGAAGGCGCTTCTATATTAATGTCTACACATATTCTATCGACTGCTGAAAAGCATTGTGATCGCATTATCTTATTGCATGAAGGAAGAGTTCGAGCACAAGGAACAATGGCTGATTTACGTCAATCATTTGCTATGCCGTATGCGACATTAGATGACCTTTATATTGCTATGACAAAGGAGCGGGACCATGAAGAACTTGCGTGATGTATGGTCCTCTCGCTTCATGCATTATATAGGAGAAGTACAAAAATATATGCAATTTATTTTTACAGGGCATATTGCCATCGTACTTGTATTTCTAATAGGAGCAGGGGGCTATCAATATAGCGAATGGCTGAAAGTTGTTCAAACAGACTTTCCAGCAGAAATCCTGATAGCTGTTATCATAGGGATTTTATTGGCCTTTAGCCGTCCGACTACATTGTTGAGAGAGCCAGATCAAGTATACTTATTACCTTTAGAATCAAAAATGTCTTTGTACTTCAGCAAGGCGTTGGCTTGGACGTTTTGGTCTCAAGTGTGGATAGTAGCGATCGTCTATATTGTTAGTATCCCATTATTAAAGGCAGTAACAGAATTAACAACGATCGACATATGGACTATATTTTTACTTGTCATTGTATTGAAATATATAAGTGTTCAAGGAGAATTTAACTATCGTTATAGTGAACGAGGCCATATGGTTTGGGTGGACAGGCTTATCCGGGCTATCGTGTTTGCGGCTGTAATCTATTTGGGACTCCATGCTCAGTTTATATTAGCAGTAGTCGCTACAGTTATTAGCGTTATTTATATTATCGTCTTTAGAAAAAAATCAATCGGTGAGCCTGTGCCTTATGAGCATTTTGTCAAGCTTGAACAGAATCGCATGATGAGCTTTTACCGTTTTGCAAATTATTTTACAGACGTACCTCATTTACACGGAAGCATCCGTCGTCGCAGCTGGATGGACTGGCTCTATAAATTTGTACCATACGGTAAGGGCAATGCTCAAAAGTACCTGGTATTTCGTACCTTTATTCGGACAGATGACCATTTCTATTTATGGGTACGCCTTACTGCTATTTCAGCAATCATTGCGGCTTTTGTAGATATTCCTGTCGTTACATGGATTGTAGCGGGTGCACTCAGCTTTGCGACAACTATTCAGTTAAAACAAGCTCTGTTATCCAGTGGCGAATTTCGAATGGACATGCTCTATCCGTTACCAGATCATGCTCGTCAACTAGCTGTGAAGCAAATTGTGCGTTTAGCCATGATTACACAAGCTATTGTTGTGGGCTTATGTGCTATGACACAACCAATGTTTTATATTGCTTTCATTATTGTTTTGGTGATTAGTGAATTAACGTCGAAGGTTTCAAAGTAGAATAGAATACTAAAAAGCTCATTTACCAATGATATTGTTGGATAAATGAGCTTTTAATTATCTAAACTTATTGTGAATCTTCTTCTTTCGGTATAGCACTATAGGTTGTTACATAAGAAGCTGCTGAGAAGATGTTTTGCTGGCGTATTCCAGTTGAATCATCTCTTCTAGCATGGGCAGTTTCATAGGCTTTAGAACTCTTCCATGCCTCAAATGAATGGGGTCCATGCCATTGAGTCATGACAATGTAAGTATCACTCTTGATAGGCCTTAATAAACGGAAGGCAACAAAGCCAGGCTCGTTTTCAATAGCGCGTGAACGTTCTAAAAAGCGATGCTCGAAAACGGGTCTTCCTTCATCCGTTACAGGAATATTATTGAAAACAAAGAAACCATGTTCCTCTAAATCATTTACTGAATCTAGCACTTCAAATTTACGAGGTGTCGCAAATACTGTTTTTCCTTCTGTTTCATGTATCAGTACAGAGTTACCTTCCCCATGAATTAAAATCATATGTTCATTAGGATACTTATTTTTTACCTGTTCCAAAAAATCGCCAGTACCAGAAGTTAAATAAATATACATGAATTTATCCTCCTTATAAATCTTACTAATATAGCGTGATTATACCCTTTCTGGCGTAAGTCTAACGCTCCGTTCAAAAAGAATATGCCGAGAAAGAACAATTTTATGACATTTCACTAGGAAAACTATACAATAACAGAGGAAGCGTTTACTATTGGAAACGGATATCAATAATAAAGGAATAAACATGCGATTTTTTATAGTAAGAATTTAACGAGGGGAAGGAACTATTCATGACAACTTTTAATGATACACTTCTACGTGCTGCACGTGGAGAAAGGACCGCACATACACCAGTTTGGTATATGCGTCAGGCAGGACGTTCTCAGCCAGAATACCGTGCCATTAAAGAAAAGTATTCCTTAGAGGAAATTACACACCAACCTGAGCTATGTGCGTATGTCACTCGTCTACCTGTTGAGAATTACAATGTAGATGCTGCTATTTTATATAAAGATATTGTCACACCTCTCCCTGGAATTGGGATAGATGTGAAAATCAAGGCAGGTGTTGGTCCTGTTATTTCTAACCCTATTCGTTCAGTAGCGGATGTAGAAAAATTAGGTGAATTCAATGCTAAAGAGCATACACCATTTGTATTAGAGACAATCAAGTTACTTGCAGAAGAGCAATTAAATGTACCTCTAATCGGTTTTGCTGGAGCCCCATTCACACTTGCAAGCTACATGATTGAAGGTGGTCCTTCAAGAAACTATAATAAAACAAAATCATTTATGGTATCAGAACCTCAAGCTTGGTTTGCTTTAATGGATAAACTCGCTGACATGATTATTGCAGATGTAACGGCTCAAATTAAAGCTGGTGCAAAAGCTATCCAAGTGTTCGACTCATGGGTTGGAGCCTTAAATGTAGAGGATTACCGTGTATTTATTAAACCGATTATGACTCGTATTTTTGCAGAGTTGCAAAAAGAAAATGTACCATTAATTCAATTTGGAGTAGGTGCTAGCCATTTAGCAAAAGAATGGAATGATTTACCGATTGATGTTGTGGGCTTAGATTGGCGTTTACCGATTAAAGACGCACGTGCCAATGGTATTACCAAGCCTGTACAAGGAAACTTAGATCCATCTCTATTACTTGCAGATTGGTCAGTTATTGAAAAACGAACGAAAGATATTATTGATCAAGGACTAGAAATGCCAGGTCATATCTTTAATCTTGGTCATGGTGTTTTCCCAGAGGTTGACCCAGATGTCTTAAAACGTCTTACAACGCTTATTCATGAATATAGTGCTCAACAAATTCAAGCTCGTTCTTAATGGAAGTCAATCAAGCGTGAATAATATGTCCTTTTCTATATAGGAAATTTTAATTCCAATGTAGAAAAGGAGCTGTCCAGCAATTAAGATTGGGCAGCTTCTTTTTATCACATAATGTATGAAAAACATAAAACAATTTTAGAGGTGAAAAGGTAATGAAAGAAGTTAAAGGCTTACTAGTAATGGCATACGGAACACCTTATAAAGAAGAAGATATTGAACCTTACTATACGCATATTCGTCATGGACGTAAACCTTCTGCAGAGCATTTAGAAGATTTACGTAGCCGCTATGAAGCAATCGGTGGTTTATCCCCATTAGCTGCGGCAACACAAGCGCAAGCTGAAGCATTATGTACGCGTTTGAACGAAGTACAGGATGCTGTAGAATATAAATTGTTTATTGGTTTAAAACATATTCATCCATTTATAGAAGATGCAGTAGAGCAAATGGTGGCGGAGGGCATAAAAGAAGCGGTTTCTATTGTTTTAGCCCCTCACTTCTCTACTTTCTCAATTAAGTCTTATAATGGTCGTGCTGAAGAGGCTGCAGGAGGTCGCTTAAAGATTACTTCTGTGGAATCTTGGTATGACGAGCCAAAATTCATAGAGTATTGGAAACAACAAGTGAATGAGACATTTAATGCAATGACAGAAGAAGAACGGGAGACAGCTTGTCTAATTGTATCAGCACATTCATTGCCTGAAAAAATTAAAAACTTAGGTGATCCATATGAAGATCAACTAATTGAAACAGCTCGTCTTATTCAAACTGCGACAGGTTTAAAAAATGTAGAGGTTGGCTGGCAATCAGCAGGCCAAACACCAGAGCCTTGGATTGGTCCAGATGTTCAAGACTTAACACGTGAGCTATTCGAAGAAAAAGGCTTCCGTTCATTTGTTTATACACCAGTAGGTTTCGTAACAGAGCATTTAGAAGTGTTGTATGACAATGATTTTGAATGTAAAGTTGTTTGTGATGAACTTGGTGCAAAATACTATCGTCCAGCGATGCCAAATACACATCCTTTATTTATTGATGCGATGGTAGGGGCGATTCATAAAAAATTAAGCTAAGCGAAAAGAAAGTGATGATGTTGGTGACTCAGAAAAGACGAAAGGTAGTTGTCGTAGGCGGTGGCATTACAGGCCTTACAGCTGCGTTCTATATGCAAAAAGAAGCAAGCGCAAAAGAATTGCCATTAGATATCGTACTTGTCGAGTCGTCATTACGTCTTGGCGGAAAAATTCAAACTCTAAGAAAAGATGGCTTTATTATTGAGCGTGGGCCAGAATCTTTTTTTGATCGTGAAAACTATGTCCATGCTTTAGCAAAGGATCTCGGGATCGAACAGAAACTATTAACAAGTAATGCGGGTCCAAACTATGTAGCTGTTGGTAGTCAGTTATATACAATACCTAGTCATCTCCTATCTGGAGAGACACCACATATCTCTTCATTCATAACTTCAGGCTTGTTCTCACTTAGTGGTAAAGTTCGTGCGGTGGGGGACTTTTTTATTCCCCGTTCTACACAGAATGACGATCAACCGTTAGGCGCTTTTTTTAGAAGAAGATTTGGTGCGGAGATTGTGGAAAATCTAGTAGAGCCCCTACTAGCGGGTACATTTGCAGGGGATATTGAGCAGTTAAGTATGAGTTCAACCTTCCCGCAGCTTTATAGTTTAGAACAACAATATCGTAGTTTGCTGATTGGTATGAAGAAGTCAGGCACGAATTTCTTAAGCAATCATCACATAGCTGAAAATAAAGGTATCTTTCAAACCTTTAGCAATGGCCTTGAAACACTCATTGAAAGTATTGAAGAATCCTTAGTTCCGGGGACAGTGATGAAGGGTGTCAAAGTAGAGGAAATAGAGCATGGCAAGGATGGTTCAGTTCAGGTGATACTCAACAATTTTTCGCATATCAAAGCAGATGCTGTTATTATTGCCACCCCCTTTAATATGGCTGAAAAAATGTTTAGTAAGTTAAGTCTATTACATGAATTGGGCACAATGAAGGCTGCGACTATTGCAACCGTTACAATGGCCTTTAAAAAGGAACAACTCGGTGATTTAGACGCACTTTCTTTTTATGTCTCTCGAAATAGTGATTTTTCAATTACTTCCTGCACTTGGATGAATCGAAAATGGCCAGGTACTTCACCAGAGGATTATGTATTATTACGTAGTTATATTGGTCGAGTGGGCGATGAAGCGATTGTAGCGTTATCGGATACGGAGATCGAAAAAACCGTGCTACAGGATTTAGAGAAAACGATTGGTATCGATGGTGTACCTATCACAACTGTTGTAACACGTTGGAAAAATGCGATGCCACAATATACAGTTGGCCACGAGGCGAAAGTCCTTCGTATCAAGCAAGAATTACAAGAGCATTTTCCAACTGTAAAGCTTGCAGGAAGCTCGTTTGAAGGCATATCGATTCCAGAATGCGTACAGCAAGGTAAAAAGGTCGCCAATGAAGTATTAATGGAAATGTTCAAGTAATGCAAATCAGATAGTACAAACATTTATTATCAATGTTTGTACTATTTTTTATATTGTTACATGAAAAAGAAATAGCAAACCACAAAATAGTGGTTTGCTATTTCTACTAAAAGCTGTATTGCTTAATAATGTCCTAACTCTAAGAAATTCGATGACATGACCAAACAATACCACCAGAGTTAGCGCCGCCTAGTGTAAGAGAAATAGTCAATCCATTGGCCTCATAGAACAAATCGATTGTATCTCCAGCATTTAAATTCACTTCTCCTGCTAAAGTAATTGTGCCATTTCCCAGAACTGCGCGTAAAGTTAATACAAGTGCCACATTGACATTTAGTACAGGGAACAAGCCACTAATTAAATTAGTAGTAGCATTTTGTCTAATTGCAAATGAAGGGTTTATTCCTGCTCCTAAAGTAACGCTAATAGCCGCAGCAGTGGAGTAGTTAATGGTTGCTTCAAAGGAATACCTACCTGTAGTTGGTACAGTGAAAATACCAGTTGTTGGATTGAAAGCAGGTGTTGTAAAGTATGGTGAAGTAACACTCCAGTTAGTGATTGGAGTAGATCCACTAACAGCCAACGTGTTTTTAAAGGCAGAGAATCCTTCAGTAAACGCAGGCCCCGTAGCGCCAGTAGCCCCAGTAACGCCGGTTACCCCAGTAGAGCCAGTAACGCCAGTAGCCCCAGTAACGCCGGTTACCCCAGTAGAGCCAGTAGAGCCAGTAACGCCGGTAGCCCCAGTAGAGCCAGTAACGCCGGTTACCCCAGTAGAGCCAGTAACGCCGGTAGCCCCAGTAGAGCCAGTAGCGCCGGTTACCCCAGTAGAGCCAGTAACGCCGGTAGCCCCAGCAACGCCAGTAGCGCCAGTAGCCCCGGTTACACCCGTAGAGCCGATAGCGCCAGTAGCCCCGGTTACACCCGTAGAGCCGATAGCGCCAGTAGCCCCGGTTACACCCGTAGAGCCGATAGCGCCAGTAGCGCCGGTTACACCCGTAGAGCCGATAGCGCCAGTAGCGCCGGTTACACCCGTAGAGCCGATAGCGCCAGTAGCCCCGGTTACACCCGTAGAGCCGATAGCGCCAGTAGCGCCGGTCTCACCCGTAGCGCCAGTAACGCCGGTAGCGCCAGTAGCGCCAGTAACGCCGGTAGCGCCAGTAGCGCCAGTAGCCCCAGCAACACCAGCAACACCAGTAGCGCCGGTCTCACCCGTAGAACCAGTAGCGCCAGTAGCGCCAGTAACGCCGGTAGCGCCGGTAGCGCCGGTCTCACCCGTAGAACCAGTAGCGCCAGTAACGCCGGTAGCGCCGGTAGCGCCAGTAGCGCCAGTAGCGCCAGTAACGCCGGTAGCGCCAGTAGCGCCAGTAGCGCCAGTAGCGCCAATAGCGCCAGTAGCCCCAGTAGCCCCAGCAACGCCAGTAACACCAATAAAGCCAGTAGCCCCAGTAGCCCCAGTTACACCAATAGAACCAGTAGCGCCAGTAACACCAGTAGCGCCAGTAGCCCCGGTCACACCAGTAGCGCCAGTAGCCCCAGTAACCCCAGTAACACCAGTAGCGCCAGTAGGCCCAGTCTCACCCGTAGAACCAGTAACGCCGATAGCCCCCGTAGAGCCAGTAGGTCCGATTGCGCCAGTCACGCCAGTAGCCCCAGCAACGCCGGTAGCGCCAGTAGCGCCAGTAGCGCCAGTAGAACCAGTAGCGCCGGTAACGCCAGTAGCGCCAGTCACACCTGTACTACCAGTAGGTCCAGTTATCCCCCCAGTCGGTCCTGTAGGTTTCACTGGCCAAATTGGACAACTTGGAATTGGACCAGTTTTACAACAACAAGGAAATGAATGACACTTACTGCAAACTCTATCAATAAAATTTCCAAAATGCATAATCTCACCTCCTCTCTCAAATATCGTATTCTGATAAATGATAAGGGAGGTAGACACATAACTATTATTTACTTGTAAATAGAGAGTTATTTATAGATTCGTTGCAACTGTATTTAAGATAAATGGATGTTTATCCTGCGAATAGAAGATGAATCTTTTTAGATGGTAATTGATATTTTTTAAGAGTCATTTTGATTGATTGTTAAAATACGCTTGAAATATTCTTTATTGTGTAGAATTTTGGGGTCATTCGGAATAAACGAGCCTGCTAATTCATTATGGGCATGGGCTAGTTCATATTGTTGTAAGCGATCGTAAAGAACACAGAGCTGCAAGTGGGGTAGCCATGTAGAAAAGCTTTTGTTTTGAAAGGGGGCATTTGGCTTCTGTTTAATAACCAGAGCTTGCTCATACCAAAATATAGCTTCGTAATTTCTGGATTGTTCCATAAAGTGATAACCTAGGCGACAGCAGGCTTCTGGGCGGGGGATATCGTATTCAAAGCTTCGTATTATAGCACTGAAATTGTTTTCTTTATCGTTTAAATGAGAATAGCAATCTGCTAATTTTAAGCAGGCACGAATATTATCTTCAATCCATCCTAATTTGGACGTTAAAAATAATTCATAATAATAAATAGCTTCCTCAAACAGGCCATGATCTACTAATTCATTAGCAAAATAAAATGTATCACGTGGTGATAGTGTTTCTCCCGTTTCAATCAGTTGTCTATAAATCGTAATATTGCGAGAGTGATCATGGGTTAACGGTAAATGGCTAACAGCAACATCACTATCAAACAACATACCACTCACTTCTAAATATTCATGAACTGCGCCAATCCATTGAAATTGCTTTTCTCTTCTGACAAGGCGATATCTTCTTATTAATGCATCTGCGTTTCCCTCATGATCGAAACTTAAATGATAATTCATAGAAACAGCATCAATGTCGGAAGTAAGAGATGCTTTGAGTGCCTTGAATTTTTGGCGGTCTTCCTCTAAAAAAACATCGTCAGCATCAAGCCAGAGGATATATTCTTTTGTTGCTTGTTGAAAGGAAAAGTTTCGTGCTGCTGCAAAGTGATGTATCCATGTAAAATCAAAAATTCGGTCTGTATATTGTGCAACCACTTGCTTTGTACTATCTGTTGATCCCGTATCAACAATATTAATTTCATCTACTATATCTTTGACAGACTCAAGACATCGACCAATAACATCTTCTTCATTTTTTACAATCATACATAAGCTAATGGATATCATACTCTATTCCTCCTTACCATTATCTTTGTAATATATGTAAGGACGGAATTATTGGTTGGATGATTGAACTGTTAGAAGAATTGCGAGTCGGATATGTGAAATGTATTTTCATGGTTTGTCATAAATTTACCTTCCAAGTTTCACCCGAATTTCACAATTGTGAAGTATAGTAAAGGGGCAGAGGTGATAAAGTTGAAAAAATGGGCATTCTTCATTTTTTCGTTACTACAAATTATATGGTTAGCGGGTTGCGCTGAAAAGTCATATGAACCCATTGAAAGGGAACGAAGTTTTATAGCTTCATTAAACATACAAGAGCCATCATTAGATTTTATTGATGAGGATGGGAATTTGCTTGCGACATGGTTATTTGATAAGGCTTATTCAGGGGCCATACTATTAGGAGATGACCAAGTTTTATTATATGGACACCAATTAAATAACATCGATGTCTATACAATATCCACCGGAGAAAAGCTCTATTCAAAAAAAGTAGAGATTGGTACGACCAATGTATACTACGATGACAACATCAAGCAATTTTTTATCAC
Organism: Lysinibacillus sp. BSL11; assembly: GCF_052928325.1. Lineage (NCBI taxonomy): Bacteria > Bacillati > Bacillota > Bacilli > Caryophanales > Bacillaceae > Lysinibacillus > Lysinibacillus sp. BSL11. The sequence continues at coordinate 55,105 of NZ_JAVGCX010000003.1, forward strand.
GAATAGTAAAACCAATACAGTGACAAGCTTTGATCAAGAAGGCAATCAGCTAGCTTCACAACAACTTGGCAATTATCCAATGTCAATGACATCGTATAGGGATAAACTATATGTGATTAATTTTAAAGATACAAAGTTATCTGTGTTAAATATGAAGGATTTAACGATTGAGCAAGAGTGGCCAATTCAAAAATCTGCTCATGGAATAGCTGTTCTAGAAGAAACACATGAGCTATGGGTAGGCGGTCATGGGGAAGGAAGTAAGCCAAATAGTTCTGTTAAAAAATATGATTTGACTACAGGTCAACTGCATGGCGAGATTGACATGCCTTTGATGCCAGTAGGATTAAAAAAGACCAAAGATGCCGTTCTTGTGGTAAGTCATGGTCACAACGAGTTATATGTGGCTGACTTTGATGGCCATATCAAGTGGCAGCAAGAGGTTGGGGCAAATCCCTTTGTAGTGGATCAATTTAAAGATTATATTGTTGTCGCTGGCTATGATGATCACACATTGTATTTTATAAAAGATGGCCAGAAGGAAAAAACAGTTGATGTAGGGAAAGGTGCTTTTCAGCTGTTAGTAAGGGAGGATCAATGATGACAACTGTATTAATAGTTGATGATGAGCAGGATATGCGTAATTTAATTGAAATGATGCTCAATAACTCTGATATAGAGACATTTACTGCCGCTAGTGGAACTGAGGCTTACGACGTAATAGTGCGTGAAAATATAGATTTAGTATTACTTGATGTAATGATGCCACATGAGGATGGTTTTGTTGTTTGTCAAAGTATTCGGGCTATGTCCAATGTGCCGATTATTTTTTTAACTGCACGTGATGCGAATGAGGATAAAGTGAAAGGTCTTACACTTGGTGGAGATGATTATATTGTTAAGCCATTTACACATGATGAACTCGTAGCCAGAATTTATGCTGTATTAAGACGAAGTGGTGCAAATATTACAGAACTACAGCAAAAGTACGTAATTTTTGGCTCTATTAAAATAGATGAAATAGCACGAAAAGTATCCGTTGATGGAAAGAGTATTCCACTTACTTTAAAGGAATTTGAACTCTTACACTTATTTATGAAAAATCCAGGAAACGCCTATTCGAGAGAGCAATTATTAGAACGCATTTGGGATATTGATTATGTTGGTGGAACACGCACGGTAGATACACATATTAAAACTTTACGAATAAAGCTTGGAAAGGATGCGGCTTCGCATATTCAAACCGTTTGGGGTGTGGGCTACCGCTTTGATCCTGGCGAATGAAAAAAATTGCCACGCGCATTTGGTTGTTAATTTTTGCTTTTTTAATTATTACTGTCGTCTTTATGTATGTTCTCACAAATTTTTTATATCAACGTTTATATGTACAAGATACAGAAGATACAATGGTCGAAGTTGGTTTGAAGCTACAAACAATGTATGACAATGGCAAGGTAACGGATGAATTTATTGCAGATATTGAAGAATTTAATGATTATTCCAATTTGAATATATTTGCGGTAAGGAATCCTCGTGAATTAAGCGCCTGTGTTCCATTTGATATCGATTATGAGACATTGATTGGTCCTGAGGAAAGACAAAAGTTATTAGCAGGAAAATATGTGCAAAAAATTGGGTACGAGCCTCGTTTTGATCGACAACTTATTTCGGTGGTTGTACCACTTGTTGATCAAAATCGATTAGAAGGTATTATTTATATTTATTTCCCATTGGCCAAAATTAGTGAGTTGGCAAATAGTGGCGTTATTTTATTGTTTATTAGTGCCTTCATATTTTTAGTAGTTGTTAGCTATTTAATTTATAAAGGTATTCGACATATTATGCGACCATTAAACGATTTACAGCTTGCAGTAGAGCAGATGTCCTATGGGAATTATGAGACTCGTGTACCTGTCAATTCACGAGATGAAATCGGTAAATTATCTAGTACCTTTAATAAGATGGCAGAGGCAATTCAGCAAGAGGATGAAGCACAAAAAACATTCTTGGCAACAGTCTCGCATGAATTACGAACACCGATTAGCTATGTAAAGGGCTATAGCGAAGCCATGCAAAATGGTATCATCACAGAAGGTCAAAAAGAAGAAACCATTCAGCTAATCGTCCGTGAGGCCAATCGCATGGAACGCTTAACAAACGAATTACTTCAACTGGCAAGAACAGAAAATGAACAAACTGAAATTGATTTATATCCAATTCCGTTAGGTGAAACATTACGAGAGGTTCAAAAAATCTTAACGCATCAAGCAAATAAAAAGAACATAACTTTATATTTAGATGTAGATGATGCTCTAATTATTGAAGCGGATGAGGTAAAATTAAAACAAATTTTTATTAACATTATTGAAAATGCGATTAATTACTCGCATGAAAATTCTAAGGTGGAAATTGTTGCTGCTGAAAAGGCTGGTAGTGCAAAAATTACCATTAGGGATTATGGAATTGGTATTCCTGCGGAGGATTTAACCCATGTCACTGAACGATTTTATCGTGTTAACAAAGCTCGAAGTCGTGCGGACGGTGGTAGCGGACTAGGTTTATCGATTGTTGAACAGTTATTAAAACAGTTACAGGGAACGTTGGAAATTGAAAGTGTTGTTGAAAAAGGCACATCCGTGAAGATACGGTTGCCATTAATGGAGGATTAAAAGATGAAAAAGTGGTTATTTGCGCTAATAGCAGTCCCTACATTATTAGTAGGATGTGGAGAAAAAAAAGAGGCATTGCCAGAACCAGAAGTACCACAGATCCCAGAAGTTGAAATTTTAACACCAAAAGAAGTAGCACTCAATGAAACGATTGAGCTTGCAGCACATGTTGAACAAGGTGGAAAAAATGTCGATGATGCTGTAGTAGAATTTGAAGTTTGGGAATCAGGAAAACGTGATGAAGGACAAATGATTGATGGGAAATTAGAGCAAGACGGTGTTTATAAAGCAACGACTACTTTTGATCATGATGGTGTGTATTATATGTATGCACATACAACAGCTAACGGTGTTCATAATATGCCAAAGCAACAAATTATTGCTGGAAGCCCTGATATGACAAAGGTTGTCCCAGAAGATGAAAAAGCCAATAACAGCATGGATAATAACATGATGGATCATAATAATGACTCTTCAAATGATATGGATCATGAGGAAGAGAAAAAAGATGAAAAAAATCATCATTAAAGGCTTGCAATTTTTTTGAAATAGGAATATGATAATGACCAGATGACCGAAATGGTTTTCTGGTCATTTTTATTAAAGTGTACGAGAGATGTACATAACCTAACTAGAAAGGATGTTACTAATGGATCGTAGGCAGGAAATTCTTGAAGCAGCTGCAAAATCTTTTACATTGTTTGGCTACAAGGCAACAACAATGGAGCAAGTGGCGAAAATTGCCAATGTCGGTAAAGGTACGATTTATACATTCTTTGCAAATAAAGAAATTTTATTTCAAGAGATCGCAATGTCACTTGTACGAGAGATGAAAGCGGAAGCAGATGCAGTGTTGGATGCATCGGCAAGCTTTATGGATAATGCGCATAATGCTTTAATGAAAATGCTACAGTTCCGAGAAAAACATCTTTTATTTGCAAAGCTAATCGAGGAAGAAAAAGAATTACGAACACCAGCAGTTAAACAGGTGCTACTACGTATCGAGACTGAAATCTTATCGTATGTCGCAGAATTAATACAACGACGTATTAACAAAGGTGAAATTAGAGAGTGTGATGCGGAGCTAGTTAGTTACTTATTGCTGAAGGCATATCTTGCTTTTGTTGTCGATTGGCATGAGTTACACGGTGATGTAATCCCTGAAGAAAAGATACTTAATCTTTTTAAGGAAACAATCTTTCGAGGTTTGATTCTCACTTGATTCGACAAAATACAGCTGTATAAGTATTGAATTGAATCAAGTGCTCTTTTTGCAATATTATTGAGGTTGCTTATTTTTTTGAATGAAAATGACCAAATGACGTTTTCGGTCAAATAGTTTAGGAGTGAGGAAATTATATGATTAAAGCTGAGTGGCTGAAGATCTTTAAAACAAGAAAAATGCTTGTTTCAATCATTGCTGTATTATTTATTCCAGTAATGTATGCGGGTATGTTTTTATGGGCGTTTTGGGATCCTTATGCAGGGCTTCCTAATCTTCCAGTAGCTGTTGTTAATGAGGATACTGGTGCTGAGATGGATGGCGTTAAATTAGACTTGGGGGATACCTTGGTCGATAAATTGATAGATAGCGAGCAATTTAACTTTATAGAAGTTTCAAAAGATGAAGCTGAAAAAGGCTTAAATAGTCGTGACTATTATATGATTTTAGAAATTCCAACAAATTTCTCTGAACATGCAACAACACTATTAGATGACAAACCATCTAAATTAGTAATGAACTACATTCCAAACGAGGGATTGAACTTCCTTGGTGCTCAAATAGGTGAGACAGCAATGGATCGTGTACGCGCTGAAGTAAATTCTCAAGTATCAGCGACTTATGCTGAAAAATTATTTGATTCAATTGCAACACTTGGTGATGGCTTTACAGAAGCAGCAGATGGCTCAAATAAGCTAGATGAGGGTGCACAAAAAGTAGCGGATGGTGCAAAAGATTTAAAAGGATATTTGGAGCAACTAGCATCGAGCACAGTTGAACTATCAAATGGTACTGATAAATTAACAAAAGGTGCGGGAGATGCCGCAAAAGGCGCGAATGACTTATCTAGTGGTTTAGTCAAACTACAAGATGGTACTGTTCAATTACAACAAGGTGCACAGCAAGCTGCAAATGGAGCAACGAGCCTTGAACAGGGGATATCACAATATACACAAGGTGTTGCAAAAGTTGGTGCTGGTTTAAACACTTTAAACGACAAACAACAGCAAATTAGTGCAGGTGCAGCATCTATTGCTGAGAACGCTGGTGCATTGAATGGTGCAGCAACCCAATTAACAGCGGGATCTGCAAAAGTAGAGGCAGGCATTACAGCCCTATCAAATCAATTACAAACGATGATGGCTTCAATGCCTGAAGAACAAGCAGCAGCATTAAAACAAACATTAGCGGAACTACAGGCAGGTAGTGCTAGTGTGCATAACGGTTTAACATCTTTATCAGCTGGTACAGAAAAATTACAAGCTGGTGCCAATCAAGTAAGCTCTGGTGCAACTCAAATTGCAGCAGGTCAAGCAGAAGTGCTAGCTGGTGCGAATGCATTAACAGCTAAAAGTAATGCTTTATTGGAGGGTGCAAAAGGTCTACAAGCAGGTAATGCTACATTAGCTGCAAAATTAGGTGAACTACATGCAGGTGTGAATACAGCTGTAACAGGTTCAAAAACATTAGCATCTGGATTAAATGAATTAGCGAATGGTACAACAACATTAAATCAAGGTACTTCGACACTTGCTTCAAAATCTGGTGAGCTAGCACAAGGATCTGCAACACTTGCAGATGGTTCTACAGAGCTTGCAGATGGTACAGCTACTTTATCTGGTAAATTAGGTGAGGCTAGTGAAAAAGCAAATGAAGTCAAAGCAAATCAAGACACGTATGATATGGTAGGTAGTCCAGTTGAAGTTGAAAAAGAGTCTGTAAACCATGTTCCTAACTATGGTACAGGTTTTGCACCGTACTTTATTTCTCTAGGTTTATTCGTAGGTGCATTATTAATTTCAATTGTGTTCCCACTTGTTGAGCCTGCTATTCGTCCTAAAAACGGGGCATCTTGGTTTACAAGTAAAGTGACTGTACTAGCAGTCGTAGGTTTAGTGCAAACATTACTAACAGTAGTTATTGTCAAATGGGGTCTAGGACTCGAAGTGAATAACATGGGCTACTTTATTTTAACAGCCTTATTAACAAGCTATGTATTTTTAGCCTTAATTCAAATGCTTGTTTCGATCTTTGGTGACCCTGGTCGTTTCATGGCAATAGTTGTACTAATTTTACAATTAACAACAAGTGCAGGTACATTCCCATTAGAATTAATACCTTCACCATTACAAGTATTTAACAAGCTATTACCGATGACATATACAGTTCAAGCATTTAAATCCAGTATTTCTACTGGTGATACATCATTCTTAATGCAAAACTATGGTGTTCTAGCTGGTTTCTTAGTAGCATTCTTAGCAATCACATTTGGTTACTTCATGCTACTGCACAATAAACGTTACTCTAAAGTAGCTGAAGAAAACTAATCATGAAGCACTCACCCAATGTAGGTGAGTGCTTTGTTGTTCATAGGGGTTATGTAATAATTCTTCCGCCTCAAAAGACATAAATAAAAACAAAGCGATCTATAGAAATTTTATGAAAAAAGAGTTTGAATTTGCATTGAAGGCTATTTACTTTTCAGTGGGCGAGTAGCGAGCTGCTCCCTCTGGACGCTGGCAGAACAGAAATCCCCTTTCCTTGTCAAACGGTCTTTCTCTGCTAGTGATTGTCTTTTTTCAACAATAAAAAACAACAGCTGATATGAGCGTATCAGCTGTTGTTTTTTGTAAGTGTAAGAGATTTAATTAAGGGTTCATCAAAATATGATGAAGGGTGTCATGATTGCTACGTGTGGGGCACGTATATGACTATATCAGAATAGGCAAATGCTTATAGGTGGTTACATTTTTCACAAGTGTTGCTGTAGCATTCGCTTTGTTCTTCCATTTTTTCACCGCACTCAGTACATTGCTTAGCAGGTAAATTCTTGAAAAATTCAACTACGTTTTCTAACATTGTGGACTCCTCCTTTAAGTTCATCTGTACTATTACTGTTTTGATATTTTCTAGTGTATTATAACAGATGCTTTTCGTCAACACAAAATGCCTAATTTACGGTAAAATAAATATGGATATTTTGTGAAGGAGGAAACGTGAACTATGATTTTCGTTGATAATAAAGGGATCCATGATCCACGTATTAATCTTGCTATTGAGGAGTATTTGTTAAAAACAATGGACGTTGAGAAAGAGCCAGTGCTCCTTTTCTACATTAATCAACCGTCTATCATCATCGGTAAAAACCAAAATACGATTGAAGAAATCAATACAGACTATGTAGAGGACAATGGCATTATTGTTGTGCGCCGTCTTTCAGGTGGTGGTGCTGTTTATCATGATTTAGGCAATCTTAACTTCAGCTTTATTACCAATGATGATGGCGATAGCTTTATGAACTATAAAAAATTCACACAACCAGTTGTTGACGCTCTAGCAAAAATGGGTGTGAATGCAGAGCTCTCAGGACGCAATGATATACTAGCAGAGGGACGTAAAGTTTCAGGAAATGCTCAGTTCTCTACAAAAGGACGTATGTTCAGCCATGGTACATTGATGTTTGATACAGAAATTGATGCGGTTGTCTCTGCTTTAAAGGTCAAAAAAGATAAAATCGAATCAAAAGGTATTAAATCGATTCGCTCACGAGTAGCAAACATTTCAGAGTTTTTAAAAGAGCAAATGACAGTTGAGGAATTCCGTCTTGAAATTTTGAAATCCATTTTTGGCGGGGAAGAAAACATTCGTTATTATGAGCTAACTGAAGATGATTGGGCGAATATCCACAAGCTATCAGAGGAACGCTATCAAACATGGGAGTGGAATTTTGGAAAATCACCACGCTTTAATATTCAAAAAACACATCGATTCCCAACAGGAGGCATTGATATTCGTCTAGAAGTAAATCATGGTGTGATGGAAGAAGTGCATATTTTTGGAGATTTCTTTGGTGTCGGTGATATGGCTGATATAGAACAGCGCTTAGTTGGGACAAACTATGACAGAGCGGCTATTGCTAAGGCATTAGCAGACATTGATATCCCTACATATTTTGGTGGAATTTCAACTGAGGACTTTTTACAATTAATTTATTAAGGAAAATACGGTTTCATGTAATGTTTTAGCCTAAAGGTTCGCTGACAATTATGTCGTCGAACCTTTTTTTGATACAATATAGAAAGAAAGGAGTGTTGATATGGAAAAGCATCGAATATTCATAGTTGAAGATGATGTTAAGATTGCATCATTACTAGCGGAAACGCTTAGAAAATATCAATACGAAGTTGCAACAATTCAAGAATTTGATCATCTTATAGAAGAATTTACAGCATTTAATCCACATATGGTGCTGCTTGATATAAATTTACCCGCTTACGATGGCTATTATTGGTGTCGCCAGCTACGTCAGCATACAACATGTCCGATAATTTTCATTTCTGCACGCTCAGGAGAAATGGACCAAATCTTTGCACTTGAAAATGGGGGCGACGATTTTATTACAAAGCCTTTTAACTACGAAATTGTGTTGGCTAAAATCCGTAGTCATCTACGCCGTACATATGGTGAATATGCAGCAAGGCAAGAAGAACGGACAATCAAGCAAGGACAGCTTGTACTTCATTTAGAAAGAATGGAGCTACATAAAAATGATTTAGAAATTCCACTTCAGAAAAAAGAATGTATCATCTTAGAGCTACTGATGGGCAATGCACCGAAAGTCGTTTCACGTGAGCAATTGTTAGAGGAGCTTTGGGACGATCAAGCATTTGTCGATGAAAACACTTTGAACGTGAATATGACCAGAGTTCGAAAAAAGTTAGCGGATTATCATATATCGTCAACAATCGAAACGGTACGTGGTGCAGGCTATCGATTCATATTAAGTGCAGGTGAGCTATAGTGGGCTGGAAGCTTTTTTTACGTGATTATGCATCATTTATTGTGTTCCAGCTCTTATTAGTTGGGTTCATCATGGTTATCTATGCATTAGACGGTTTCCGAAATATTGATACGGCTATTTATTCCTTTTGTATTAGCCTTGTGCTATTAGCATCCTTTTTACTTGTCCGCTATTTAATGCGGCAACGCTACTTATTGAAGATAACTCAGCTTCCAACAGGAATGGAGGATGTGCTACAAAAAAACGCAAAAACGCCAGAAGCTATGCAAACCGAGAAGTATATGCATGAATTGTATCGACTTTATCAACATGAGTTGCATGCTTTATATGCAAGTCAAAAAAGGCATGATCAATTTATGAACCAGTGGGTCCATCAAATGAAAACACCTATTTCAGTGATTGAATTATTATTACAGGATGACCGACCTCTTGATAAAAAGAATGTTCAGGAGGAAATCGATCGCTTGCGTAGAGGATTGGACATGGTACTTGTTAATGCACGCCTAGAAAATTTTGAGGATGATATGCAAGTAGAGCGAGTTGCGCTAAAAGGTATTGTAACTGCAACTGTTAATGAAAATAAACGTTTATTTATTACGAAAAGAGTTTTCCCGGAAATTCATATTGAGGACGATCTCATTGTTGCCAGTGATTCAAAATGGCTTCGTTTCATTCTTGGACAATTTATCACCAATGCAGTGAAATACACGTTTGAAGCCAATAAAAAAATTGTTATTTCTGCCATTGAAAAGGATGACTATGTACAACTTGCCATTTGTGATGAGGGTATTGGGATTCCAGCTTCCGATCTTTCTCGTGTTACAAAAGCCTTTTTTACTGGCGAAAATGGGCGAAAAACAGGTGAATCAACTGGAATGGGCCTTTATTTAGCCAAAGAAATCTGTGAAAAGCTAGGGCATGAGCTGGCTATTACATCAGAGGTAGGAAAAGGGACGATTGTGACAGTAACATTTACAAATTAGGGGGCACTAGGATGGTAGAGGTACGTATAGAAGATTGGAAACTAACGATTGATAAGGAGAAAACAAATGCGCTTTATATGACACATCTGCAAGCGGGAGATCCATTAGCCTATCAAAATTTTATCCTGGCAAATGAAAAGTTAGATGAAGAACTACTGCATTTTTCAAAGAGCCTTGGGTTAAACTTACAGCAACCAACATTATTGAATGCTTTTCCTGTAGACGGTCAACAGATTATGTATAGTGGGTATTATACTGTATGTGGGGAAATCGTAGAGGGAGAAACGGATGCTTGGGATGTGATTATTGGGGAGCATTGCTTTAGTTTAGTAGAGGAAGAGTCATTACTGGCTTTAACAGAGCCTCATTTTCACATTGGTTTTGAGGTCGTTTTACAGTGGCTTTTACCTCAATCCTTAGAATTAATGAAGAAATAAGGTGAATGAAGTATGCCTATTTTACAAATTAAAGATGTGACAAAAGTGTACGAAGGTAAAGTAACGCATCGTGCATTAAATCAATTGAGCTTTGACGTGGAAGAAGGCGAGTTTTTAGCTGTTATGGGGCCCTCAGGAAGCGGTAAAACGACATTACTGAATATTATTTCGACCATCGATGAACCAACTAGTGGAGAAATCATTTTAGATGGAATGAATCCACATAAATTGAATGCAACAGAGCTTGCCTATTTTAGAAGAAGACAGCTTGGCTTTGTGTTTCAGGATTTCAATCTTTTGCATATGCTGACGGTCGAGGAAAATATCGTGTTGCCCTTAACATTAGATCAACAGCCGCTAGAGGTAATGGAGGAGCGTCTGGCAAGTATTGTAGAAAAGCTAGATTTAACTTCTTTCCTTCATAAACGTCCAAATGAAATATCTGGAGGACAGGCACAAAGAACGGCAATTGGTCGTGCGCTTATTCATAATCCTAGTCTCATTTTAGCGGACGAGCCAACAGGTAATTTAGATTCAAATTCTTCACGTGATGTGCTTGAACTATTAACAAAAGTGAATCAGGATAAACAAACGACAATCGTAATGGTCACGCATGATCCAATTGCAGCAAGTTATTGTGATCGAGTGTTATTCATTAAAGATGGTGAATTTTTTAATGAAATTTATCGAGATGACCGCCGTCAGATGTTTTTCCAACGTATTTTAAATGTTTTGAGCTTACTAGGAGGAGGGCAAGTAGGTGACCTTTCGACAATTCGCTTACCGTAATGTCGTGCGGAACAGCCGGATATATGGCGCCTTTTTCATGGCAAGCTTTTTTTCTGTGGCTGTATTTTTTATCTATTCCATGTTGATGTTTCACCCTGATATTGAACGTGGGATATTAGGGGAGATGTCTCTCATTGGGATGGTGGGGGCTGAAATTGTTCTCGTCCTGTTTACATTATTCTTTTTATATTATTCCATGAGTGCCTTTTTAGAAGCCAGATCACATGAATTTGCTATTTTATTGCATTTGGGAATGGAAAAACGTCAGATGAATAGACTTGTCTTTTTAGAGACAATGATTATTGGAACAGGCTCCATTATTGTAGGGATTGTCTTTGGCTTCTCCTTTTCAAAATTCTTTTTTATGATTGTGCGGGAAATTTTACATTTAGAAGATTTACCACTCTATATTTCATGGGAGCCATTTTTATTAACGATTGGTGTTTTCACAAGTGCATTTTTCGTTATTTCTTTTATTAGTGTGTATTTTACACGAGAGAGAAAATTACGAGATCTTATAAAAGGCAGTGATTATTTAAATAGCTTAACAACGTATTCCAAAATACGAGCTTTCTATGGTATTGCTTTAATTGTAACAACGTATATTCTCGCGTTTGTTGTCGGACATACATCACTAATCGGGCTAACGCTATTAATACCATTTTCCGCAACATTTGGCACCTATTATTTTTTCAGTGATTCTGTGCCTTGTTTTTTAGATTTAGCACGTGGGAAACGCAAATATCATTGGCAACGCTACCGTCTACTATCGCTAGCAGAACAAACGCATATAATGATGGATAACGTGAAAATGTTTTTCGTTGTGACGATGGTATCGACGCTTGCATTTTTATCTGTTGGTGTTTTAGCAACGATGTCCTCCTACACAACGCAATATGATCGATTAAATCCACTCGGGCTGGTTTATAAAGGGGATGTCGATAATCCATATGAACGGGAACATATCAATTCTTTAAGGCTGCAATTAGAAGAGAAAGGTTTATCTTATCAGCTATCCCGTTTTATTGTTGTGAAGCAAACCTCCTCTTTCACTCGAAATGAAGTGGAGGTTTTTCGAGAGTCCGATATGAATGTTCTGCTTTCTTCCTACAGTTATCCATTATTAAATCTGGAAGCAGGAGAGGCAGTATTTATTCCTTATTCGGAGGATTCCCTAAAAAAGTTAAAAGATCGAGTTGTGCATACTGTTTTAGAAGAAAACAATATACCGCTCACTATTGATAGTGTCTATCCAAAAATAGTGTTTCCAGGCTCGATTGTCAGTGTCAATTCGATTGTCATTAGTGATGAAGACTTTGCGAAGCTTATTCATCCGATTTCTGATCAAGACATTATTCAACCAAGCTATCATCTATTTACATTTGTTATTCCTCAATGGATGGAAACGAAGGATATCGGTAAGGATATCGATCATCTAGAATCCAATTTATATTTTATTAAAAAGGATAAGTTTAGCCCTTTTTACTTTGAAAATGCAGGATTAAATTATTCTTATATACTAGCTACCTACTCATTATTTACATTAGTGGGTGTCTTGGTAGCCACTGTATTTTTACTTGCGGCTGGAAGCTTTATCTATTTTAAATTGCATACATCCCTCGAACGTGAAAAGCGTAAATTTGATGTATTAAAACGTATGGGTTTAACAGATACGGAGTTAAAAAAGCTGGTTAATCGGCATTTGTTTCCCCAATTCTTCTTACCTTGGGGTGTTGCGATGATGCATAGTGCCTTTGCTTTTCTAATGGTTCAGGGTATTTTAAGGGACATTGCGAATATATCGATTGTAAAAGAAGTATTCTTTGCTTTTGGCTTTTTTGTATTAATACAAGTGGTTTATTTTTATTTAATTCGATGGCGCTATATCTCCCATATTCGCTCATGAAGTAATGGTTTAAAAGAGAAAAAAATGAATTATTTAACGTAATTTATGACATGAGATAAAAAGACTCATTGTTTTTTAGATATATTTCTTATATAATATTACTGAATAACGATTCATTTTATACGATAAGGGGATGGTGTAATTGAATTTAGTTTCACGTGTTCGTCAACAGGCAACAGAACAATCTGAAAAAGTGGCGTATCATTTTATGGGGAAAGATACGACTTACGGGGAATTTGAGCATACAGTTGGCCGCTTTGCAAAGGGATTACAAGATTTAGGCGTTGAAAAAGGGGATCATGTGGCGTTTTTACTCGGCAACACGCCACACTACTTAATTGCCCTCTATGCAACAATGCGCTTAGGGGCAACAGCAATACCTGTTAATCCAATCTATACACCGGATGAAATTTCTTACATTTTGCATAATGGAGATGTAAAAGCAGTCATTGCTCTGGATATGTTGCTACCATTGGTTGAAAAAGGTGTACAAGCATTTCCACAAGTAAAAACATTTATAGTTTGTGAAACCACACCAGATATAGCGGAAAAAGTGGCAGCTTTATCACCACAAGCACAAGAAAAAACACATTTATTTACACATGTAATCGCCAAAACCACTGAATCTTTACAACCTGTTGAAGTTGCAGAGGATGACAATGCTATTATTTTATATACTTCAGGAACTACAGGTAGTCCAAAGGGAGCCATGCTGACACATGGCAATGTTTACTCAAATGCACGCGATGTGGCGCATTATTTAGGCATTAATGCAGAGGACCGTGTTATTGCGACACTACCTGTCTTCCATGTATTTGCCTTAACGGTAGTGGTGAATGCGCCTTTATTAAGTGGGGCAACAGTTTTACTTGCACCACGCTTTAGCCCTAGCGAAATTTTCGCTTTAGCTCGAGAGCAAAAAGCAACGGTATTTGCTGGTGTTCCTACTATGTATAATTTCTTGTACCAATTACCTGAAGGCAATCCTGAAGATTTCTCGACAATTCGTTTAGCTATTTCAGGTGGTGCCTCCTTGCCTGTTGCGCTATTACATAATTTCGAACAGAAATTTAATGTGCGAGTGTCAGAGGGCTATGGCTTATCTGAAGCTTCACCCGTTACATGTTTTAACCCATTAGATCGTGATCGTAAAGCTGGCTCTATTGGAACATCCATTAGCAATGTCGAGAATAGAGTGGTCGATGTTAATGGTCAGGAAGTACCTGTGGGCGAAGTTGGAGAGCTAATTGTACGTGGTCCAAACGTGATGAAGGGATACTATAAAATGCCTGAAGAAACGGCGATGGCGATTCGTGACGGCTGGCTCTATACAGGAGATTTGGCAAAGGTAGATGAAGAAGGGTATTTTTACATTGTCGATCGTAAAAAGGATATGATTATTGTAGGGGGCTTTAATGTTTATCCTCGTGAGGTGGAGGAAGTGCTGTTTGCCCATAATAATATTGTAGAGGCAGCGGTGGTAGGCTTCCCAGACCCTAACTTAGGGGAAGCGGTACATGCCTATGTTGTGTTGAAAGAAGTAGCTGCTACTACAACAGATGATCTACTATCCTATTGTGCTAAACATATGGTGAAGTATAAGGTTCCGAAAGTAATTGAAATACTGGATGAACTACCAAAAAACACAACAGGAAAAATATTAAGACGCTCATTAAAAGAAAAAGTTTAAACGAGAAAAGCTACTATTGAAAAATGGTAGCTCTTTTTTTGTACATTATTCGTATAATAGTAAAATCAGTTGAGAGTAGATGTCTGTAAGTGATAAAATCAAACTTGTGAAATCTTCTACATACTTTTCAATAGCTTGTCATATAGTGAGGAAGTAATGTAAAAAGACGTACAAAACTGGAACCCTTTGAGGTGAAGCCACGTCAAAACTTTTAGGTAAAAATACTATTGAAAGAGAGCATACAAAAACATGTTAGAACTCATTAAGGAGTTAATAAGTTTTATTGTGCATATCGATGTGCATTTAGAAGAAATTATTCGTGATTTTGGCAATTGGAGCTATCTTATTTTATTTGCGATAGTTTTTGTAGAAACAGGGGTTGTTATTTTCCCATTCTTACCTGGTGATTCCTTGTTATTTGCAAGTGGAACATTAGCTGCGGCAATGGGCGCATTCGATATGTGGATTTTAATCCCTGTATTTTTAGCAGCAGCTATTTTGGGCGATACGATGAACTATCATATTGGTCATAAGGTAGGGACATCTATTCCGCCAAAGAGCCTCCTCGGTAGAGTTGTTAAAAAAGAGCGTATGGAAGCAGCTGAAAAATTCTTTAATACACATGGTGGGAAAACGATCGTAATCGCACGTTTCATGCCATTTATTCGTACATTTATCCCGTTTGTGGCGGGTGCAAGTAAAATGAAATATAGTTATTTCTTATTTTATAATATTTTTGGTGCAATTTTATGGGTATTCAGTTGTACATTATTAGGTTACTTCTTTGGGAATATTCCAATTATTAAAGATAACTTCTCAGTTGTCCTAATTTTGATTATCATTATATCCGTTGTGCCAGCAGTGATCGGTGCAATAAAATCCAAAGTAGGTAAATAATATGGACAGTCCTTAAGTGATTCATCATCACGGGGACTGTCCTTTCTTTTTTATTGGCTGAAAAAGCCAAGTTGGCATGTTAAGTTTAGCTTGAAGTATAAGCATCAGGTCGTAAAAAATGTTATACTATAAATTACTAGAAAATGGAGAAATGGGGGGCAATGGAATGGAAGTATTCATTGGCAGACAGCCTATATTTAATCTTCATGAGCAAGTCGTTGCATATGAATTGTTATACCGTAGCAAAAACGTAAATGCCTTTCCGATGGTCGATTCAGATGCAGCAACGATTGATGTACTTGTGAACTCATTTCTTTCAATTGGTTTTGAAGAGGTAACGAAAGGGAAACCTGGATTTGTTAATTTTACTGAAAACTTATTGATGAGCTCTATACATGAATTTTTAAATCCCTCACAGGTAGTGATTGAGATATTAGAGGATGTTCCACTTACCTCTCAATTAGTGGAGCGTGTAATTGAGCTAAAAAAACAAGGGTTTCAAATTGCCTTGGATGATTTTATGATGGATGATCAAGTGAAAGTTTATGATGAATTATTTGAACAAATTGATTATATAAAGGTGGATTTTTTAGCTTCTTCCATCGTAAAAAGAATGGAAATCGAAAATAAAGTTAAGGAGAAATTTCCACATATTCAGTTGCTTGCTGAAAAGGTAGAGACGCGTCATCAATTTGAAGTCGCTAAGTCCTCAGGCTATGTGTTATTTCAAGGTTATTTTTTTGAACAACCGCAAATAATACGAGCAACAGACATTCCAGCAAATGCGATTCAATATATTCACATTATCTCCCTACTAAAAGAGGAAGAACCAAATATTCATTTGCTAGCAGAAAATATTGAACGAGATATTTCATTGACATACAAATTATTGCAAATGATTAATAACTCATCTAAACGTTCTAAATCTAAAGTGCGCTCCATCAAGCAGGCGATTGTGTTATTGGGCGTATCGAATTTACGAAAATGGATTTATTTATTGGCCATGCGTGAAATTGATATTGATGCTGATTCCGATCTTTTTAAAGAAGTGATGTGTACGTCTTTATTCCGAGCTAAGGTTTGTGAAAAACTAGCTAAGCTTGCTTATAAAAAGAATTTCTCAGAATATTTTTTAGTCGGCATGTTTTCTCTAATTGACACATTACTTCAAAGACCGATGAATGTTATTTTACAGCAACTACCATTCTCAGAAGATATTACGAATACCATTTTAGGCTTTGAAACGGAAATGACTCCTTATTTGGAGTTTAGTATTGCGTTAAGTAAACTTGATTGGCCGCGATTAGAAGAGCTAGCTGTACAGTTGAATATACAGTTAGTTGACATTGATCTTTTATATTATGAAGCCATCGAATGGGCAGAAAAATCATTTTAAACCAATCAACAAAAGCTATCTTATTGATTCATGTAAGATAGCTTCTTTTATATTTCCTCACTATAGTATCCCTTCATCATGATGAAGTTCTCAATGCTAAAAGTATTTGCTATAATCATCTCGTCTTAAAAAAATTCTGATAGTTGAAGTGGGCGTGGGGAAATGAAACATGATGTGAGAGATAGCATTGTGGAGTATGTGTATGTCATTGTAGGAGCGGCAATAATTGCTATTGGTTTTAATGTCTTTTTATTACCAAATCAAGTCGCTTCAGGTGGGGTAAGTGGAATAAGTACAATTTTGCATGGTTTATTTGGTTGGAATCCGGGAATTGTTCAATATGCATTTAACATTCCGCTTTTTATTGCTGGTGTTTTATTACTGGGCAAAAAATTTGGAATAAAATCCTTTATTGGGACAATCACATTACCTTTTATCGTCTTATTGACAAATAGCTGGGAGCCCTGGACTGATAATCCTTTATTGGGTGCTCTTTTTGGTGGAATTATTGTTGGTCTAGGAATAGGACTGGTCTTTAAGGGGAATGCTTCAACTGGTGGCACTGATTTACTGGCGCAAATCATTACGAAGTTTACAGGATTGTCGCTTGGAACAAGTGTGCTGTTAATAGATGGCGTTATCGCAATTAGTGCAGCAATTGTTTTTGACTTAGAAAAAGGTTTGTATGCTCTGATTGGACTTTATGTTACCACAAAAACGATTGATATTATTCAGCTAGGTTTTAGTCAGTCTAAAATGGTCTATATCATTACATTGAAACAAGATGAGGTAAGGGAAGCCATTTATGCTGAAATTAATCGTGGTGTAACGAAGTTACCAGCAATTGGAGGATATACAGGAGAAGCACGACCAGTTCTAATGGTTGTTGTTTATCAAACAGAATTCACAAAGCTGAAACAACTCATTAAAAGCGTTGACCCATCAGCGTTTGTTATCGTTTCTGATGCATATGAGGTATTAGGAGAAGGTTTCAAACGTGCATAATTTTGGTATAATGGCGGCGTAAGGTATTTATTACGAGGAGGGGTACTAATGAAAAAAGCAATGTTAACATTAGTGTTCGGATCAGCAATCTTCTTAGCTGCATGTGGCGGCGGAGATAAAACTGCATCTAATAATGGTAATGAAAGTGCTACAGAGCCAGATGGCGAAGCAATAGCGATGAAATCTTGTGTTACTTGTCATGGTGGCGAGCTACAAGGTGCAAATGGTCCAGCATTAAATGATGTAGGTTCACGTTTGTCTGAATCAGAAATTTTAGATATTATAAATAATGGTAAAAACGGCATGCCTGCAGGACTAGTAAAAGGTGCAGATGCTGAAGCTGTTGCTAAATGGTTAGCAACGCAAAAATAATTGCTTTTTAAAAACTAGCGGGCTGGAGAGCCGCTAGTTTTTTTAGTGCAAGTAAACGCTGTATTGAGAGTAAATACATTTCTTTTACACATAGACATGCTAAAATAAGATGAACCTTATCCATTGATTGGAGGCTTTTTCATTGGTCGTAGTATTAACAAGAGATGTTATGGAGAAATTTAAATTAGAGTTATTAGCTGGTGAAGAAGGAATAGGCAGGACAATTGTGACAAGTGATATCTCAAGACCAGGGCTTGAAATGGCAGGATACTTTACTCATTATCCAGCAAATCGAGTACAATTGCTTGGCAAGACTGAACTTTCCTTTTTTGAAATGCTCCCAGCAGATGTTAAGCTTGAGCGTATGCGTTTACTTTGTTCACAGGATACACCTGCTATTATTATTTCTAGAGATTTAGAAGTACCAGAGGAGCTTATTCAGGCCTCAAACGAAAAGCATGTACCTGTGTTTAAAACACATATGACAACAACCAAATTTTCGAGTAGATTGACGAACTACTTAGAGGGGCGCTTAGCTCCAATGACAGCAGCACACGGAGTACTTGTCGATGTGTATGGCATTGGAGTGCTTATAATCGGTAAAAGCGGCGTAGGTAAAAGTGAAACAGCACTTGAGCTTGTAAAAAAGGGTCATCGTTTAGTTGCTGATGATTGTGTTGAAATTCGTCAAGAATCAGAAAACCTATTAATCGGAAGCCCTCCACCTTTGTTAGAGCACTTATTGGAAATACGAGGCATTGGCATTATTGACATTATGACACTCTTTGGTGCAAGTGCAGTACGCCCCTATAAACGTATTACCCTCATCATTGAGCTCGAAATATGGGATCCACAAAAAGTTTATGATCGATTGGGCTTAGAAGAAGAAAAAATGAAAATAATTGACACGGAACTAACAAAACTAACAATTCCAGTAAGACCTGGACGCAATGTCTCCGTTATTATTGAAGTGGCAGCGATGAACTATCGTTTAAAGAAAATGGGCGTCAATGCGGCAGAGGAATTTTCAAGACGTTTAGATGAAGTAATTTCATCAAATGATGTGTTAGACGATTAAAAAGCGAACAACATTGTTCATGACATATTGAGAGGAGTAGAAGATGGATTTATTACTATTGCAAATTGACCCGATTGCCTTTCATTTAGGACCAATTCCAGTTCGTTGGTATGGATTGCTGATTGTGTCGGGAATCATTTTAGCCTATGTTGTAGGGCAAAGAGAGGCAGTTAAGAGAGGTTTGCCTGAAGACTTTCTTGCAGATTTATTATTATGGGCAGTTCCTATATCTATTATCTGTGCACGTATTTACTATGTGTCAATGCGATGGGATTACTATAGCGAAAATCCAGGCAAAATCATAGAGATATGGAATGGTGGTATTGCCATCCATGGTGCACTCATCGGGGCATTTGTCACAGCTTACATATATACTCGTATAAAAAATGTAAGCTTTTTACGAGTAGCAGATATTGCAGCACCTAGTATTTTAATCGGGCAAATTATTGGTCGATGGGGCAACTTTATGAACCAAGAGGCTTATGGTGGCGAGGTATCGAAAGCATTTTTAGAAAACCTAATGCTCCCAGACTGGATTATTAATCAAATGTATATTGAAGAATTAGGTTCATATGTTCATCCCACTTTTTTATATGAATCGATTTGGAACCTAGTTGGGCTTATTATTTTATTAGCTTTGCGTAAAGTGAACTTACATCGAGGAGAAATATTCTTTAGCTATTTAATTTGGTATTCAATTGGTCGTTTCTATATCGAAGGAATGCGCACAGATAGCCTTTACTTAGTGGGAGATTTACGTTCAGCACAGGTTGTATCCATTATTGGTATTGTAGTTGGTCTAGGTGCAATTATTTATCGTAGAATAAAGGTAAAACCAGCCGTAAAATACTTGGATAATAAATAAGGGGTTGTAAAAGATGGCTGTTAAGGCACTACTATTTGATTTTGATGGGACTTTACTAAATACAAATGATTTAATCATTCAAACATTTATGCATGTATTAAATGAGCGATTTCCCGGGCAATATTCGCCAAAAGATTGCCTGAAATTCATTGGTCCATCATTGAAACAGACATTTAATGACATTGCACCAGGTGAAGAAGACGATTTGATAGAGAGGTATCGCGCTTGGAATATTGCACACCATGATGACCTAGTCAGCCAATATCCTGATGTTGTGTCGACTCTAGAGCAGTTAAAAGCTCAAGGTATAAAATTGGCTATTGTTTCGACGAAACGTAATGAGACAATCGATCGTGGACTTGCTATTCTTGGTGCAACGCATCTATTTGATGTGCGTATTGGTACAGATGATGTGAACAATGTGAAGCCTGATCCAGAGCCAGTATTGCTTGCGTTGGAACGATTAGGGATAGAAAAAAACTATGCGATTATGATTGGTGATAATTCGCACGATATTGAAGCTGGACATCGTGCTGGTGTTAGAGCAGCAGGTGTTGCTTGGGCAATTAAGGGAGAGGCTTACTTACAGCAGTATCAACCAGAATATATGTTGCAGCATATGTCAGATTTATTTGATATTGTGAAAGAGGGGTAAGGTAGATGGCGCGTAAAACAGAACGTTATCGTGTCGAAGGAGCCAATTCACTTTGGAATATATATGACACGGTGTCCTTTTGGAAGGTGATGAAGTGTTTCATTGTCATTCAAATCGGACGCTTCACACCATTTTTACGTGTGAAAAACTGGCTATATCGTACTTTTTTAAACATGACTATTGGTAAGCAAACGTCATTAGCCTTAATGGTCATGCCAGATACCATGTTTCCTGAACGTATTTTCATTGGAGACAATACGGTGATTGGTTTTAATACAACCATTTTAGCGCATGAATATTTAATAGAGGAATATCGCTTAGGTGATGTTCATATCGGAAATGAAGTAATGATAGGGGCAAATACAACCATTTTACCAGGTGTAACAATCGGTGATGGTGCCATTGTTTCAGCAGCTACTCTTGTCCATAAGGATGTGCCAGCAGGCTGTTTAGCAGGGGGTAATCCAATGCGAATAATTTATACTGCTGCACAAATGACAGAGCGCAAACGTAATGAGGCTGTAGAGTGGTGTCCACCAAAGAAATAAAAAAACTCCCGTAGTATAGAGATATACTTCGTGAGTTTTTTGCATATAAAGCTACTCCAAAAAACACTAGTTTTGGAGTAGCTTTTACTGTTTAAGCAAGAACTGCGTCATAATCTGATTTGAATTCACATGTGTCATGATCACCTAGGCAAGTTGTTTCAACAAAAGTTGATTTAATTGCAGTCCCATCAATGTCTTCAGTTGTGTGAAGTGTTACCTTGTCACCAGGATAAAACTAGCCTTTACAAATACTAACGATCATTTGCTCACTAAGTTGTACGAATGGACATGCCATAATAAATCCCTCCAATGTGTAATGTATATGGTTCTTTTTGTTATTAATGCTATTCTATATTAGTTTTTTTGGAGTGTGAAAAGAAAAATAGAATGAGAGTAATAATCAATAAAAAAATTGATATAAAAGCATTCTTGATGATAATGAGATTGAGATTCATTTTAAGTGGTTGGTTAAAAATGATTGTATAAATATAATTATTGGTATTGAGAATACTCTAGTGAAAACTCTTTATTTTTAACAATGATTTGTTAGGAGAGAATCATTATCAATTTTTAGCGAATACTTTAAGTTATTAAAAATTGATTTGTCACAATTTAGACATACTCTCGTTCTCACTAAAGTATTTTGTCAAATTTTAAGTAAAATGAGTCATGCTTTTTTTGCAAATCTTTTCAATTCAATGTGTATAATTAACAGAATAATAAGTTTTTAAAGATTTCGATAATTAATGAGGATATCGTTGACTGTATTATTGAAATAAGTTAAAATTCTTTCATAATCTAATTCTCTAATACTCTAGTGAATTAAAGTAAAATGTGAGGAAGTGTCCATATGTCGTCGATAAAAATGTTTGAAAAACCACTTGGAATGCGCGATACATTCCCGCAAATCTATGAGAAAGTTGAAGCAGTTAGACATGCTGGCAGAGACTTTTTATATAAAAGGGGTTATGAGTTTATTAAAACGCCTGCGGTGGAGTATTTCGATACAGTGGGAAAGGCTTCAGCGATTGCTGATGCTCATTTATTTAAGCTAGTGGATAGCCAAGGAAATACATTAGTGCTGCGACCAGACATGACTACACCAATTGCTCGAGTAGCTACATCGAAACTATTAAAGGAAATGATCCCACTACGTCTTGCTTATTTTGCAAGCGTTTTTCGGGCCCAGGAAGCAGAGGGAGGCAGGCCTGCTGAGTTTGATCAAATGGGAATTGAGTTAATAGGTGATCAATCAGTTTTTGCCGATGCAGAAGTTATTGTAACGGCAATGGAGCTATTAAAGCATTTTAAATTGGAAGAGTTTAAAATCACAATTGGACATGCTGGTATATTAAATTGCATTTTACAAGATTACACAGAGAGTATCGAACAGCAAATAACGCTTAGAACATTGCTTGTCCAACGAAATTACGTAGGGTTTGAAGAAGCCGTAGCGTCATTTGATCTACCAAAAGCTAAATCCGATGCCCTCTTACAATTTATTGAAGAAGCCATGAATGTCAGAGATATACGAGATATTGAAAAATATGTCCGTAAAAATGATGCATTAGAATATATGCAACAACTAGCTCAACTACTTGAAATGGCTGACTTAGCTGATTATGTAGCTTTTGATTTCACACTTTCGAGTCATATGAGTTATTACACAGGTATGCTATTTGAAGTATTTGCTGTAGGAAGTGGCTTTCTATTAGGAAATGGTGGTCGTTATGATGGCTTGTTAGAAGTTTTTGGTTCCAAGGTTGGTGCTACAGGATTTAGTATTCGTGTGGATCGTTTATTAGAAACATTAAATGGACAGTCAGTGAAACGACAGGAAGCAACAGTTGTTCTTTTTGAAGAAGAACAATTTGAGGCAGCTTTACTAAAGGTTAAAAATTTACGAGCATCAGGAAAATTAGCTACTTTGCAGTTACGTAGTAGTCTAGTCGATGAGGCGGCCTTTTTAGCATACTTTACAGAAGTGGTGGTAGTTGGACAGGAGGAAGTTGGCGGTGAATGAATTAACGATTGCAATGCCCAAAGGAAGAATCTTTGAAGAGGCATATCAAATGTTGTTAGAGGCAGGTTTTAATTTACCAGAAGAAGTAGAAATGTCACGTAAATTAATGATTGAAATACCAGAGGAAAAAATTCGCTTTATTTTATCAAAGCCAATGGATGTTCCTGTCTATGTTGAACATGGTGTTGCTGATATTGGTATTGCTGGTAAGGATGTTTTGTTAGAGCAACAGCGAGAGGTGCACGAATTACTTGATTTGAAAATTAGTAATTGCTATATCGCTTCTGCAGGCCTACCAAACACCTCCATGAATGAGATTGCGCCTAGAATTGCTACGAAATATCCGAATATTGCCATGAAGTACTACAAAGGCATTGGAGAGCAAGTAGAAATCATCGAGCTCAACGGTTCTATTGAATTAGCACCAATGATTGGCTTAGCTGATCGAATTGTCGATATTGTTTCTACAGGTCGGACATTAAAAGAGAACGGCTTAGTAGAATATGAATTTATTACTGCTGTCTCTTCTCGATTAATTGCAAACCCTGTAAGTTATCGTATGAAAGGTGAGCGTATTATTGATCTCGTGAAGCGATTAAAGAAATGTGTGAATGAGCAAAAAAGTAATCATTTGTAGCTACATATGAAGGACTAAAGGGGATTCATCCTATGAAAATAACAAAGCTTGAAAAAGGCATTTCCTTAAAAAGACCACTTGAAGGAGGAAATGAGGAACAAATAAAAGTTGTACGACAAGTGCTTTCGGATGTTAAGGCACAGGGAGATGCGGCGTTACGCACCTATACTGAGCGATGGGATGGCTATGTCCCTAAAAGTTTACGTGTCTCTGAAGCAGAAATACAAGAAGCAGTAAGTGAACTCAATCCTCAACTATATAAGGACTTAGCGGAAGCAGCAGAAAATATTCGTTTTTATCATGAACAACAGATGCGTTCAGGGTATCGCCTAGAACTGGGAGATGGTTCTTGGTTAGGCCAACGGGTAACTGCTTTAGATGCAGTAGGACTATATGTTCCAGGGGGGACAGCAGCCTACCCTTCATCGGTATTGATGAATGTGATACCAGCGCAGGTTGCAGGGGTGAAACGTATTGTTATTACTTCACCAGCAGGGCCGAATGGGAAACTACCAGCAGGTGTACTGGTGGCGGCTCACCTTTTAGGGATTGATGAGATTTATAAAGTTGGTGGGGCACAAGCAATAGCTGCACTTGCCTATGGCACGGAAACAATTTCCCCAGTTGATAAAATAACAGGCCCAGGAAATATTTATGTGGCACTTGCCAAACGTGAGGTATTTGGAGAAGTGGCCATTGATATGATTGCAGGACCGAGTGAAATTGCTGTGCTGGCTGATGACACAGCCTATCCTGATGAAATTGCTGCAGACCTTTTATCACAAGCAGAGCATGATCCACTAGCTTGCGCCATTCTTGTCACAACCTCCGAGCAATTAGCCAAAAAAGTAGCTGAGGAAGTAGAGAAGCAGCTGCTGAACTTGCCGCGTCAAGAAGTAGCTCGTGCTTCCATAGAGAAATTTGGGGTAATTTATGTAGCTGAAACGTTGGCAGATGCAGTGGAAGCCATTAATTCATTAGCACCGGAGCATTTGGAAATTGTGACGGCAAATGCAGAGGCGCTAGCTGAGCAAATTAGACATGCTGGTGGTATTTTTATAGGTCGGTATAGTTCTGAGCCAGTTGGTGATTATTTTGCAGGGACCAATCATGTACTACCAACCAATAGTACGGCTCGTTTTGCAAGTGGCTTAAATGTTGATGATTTTGTGAAAAAATCAAGTATTGTTTACTATAGTGAAAAAACCTGGAGAGACAATGCACCAAAAATTGCACGTTTAGCGCGTATGGAAGGCTTAGAGGGCCATGCTCGTGCAGTGGAATCACGTGGATGGGAGAAGGAATAGGACGATGACAGAAAAGAAACGATAT
Organism: Lysinibacillus sp. BSL11; assembly: GCF_052928325.1. NCBI lineage: Bacteria > Bacillati > Bacillota > Bacilli > Caryophanales > Bacillaceae > Lysinibacillus > Lysinibacillus sp. BSL11. The sequence continues at coordinate 80,410 of NZ_JAVGCX010000003.1, forward strand.
GCAAAGATAGAGCGTACAACGAATGAAACGCAAATTTCAGTAGCAATTGATTTAGATGGTGAAGGCAAGGCAGATATCCAAACAGGCGTTGGATTTATGGACCATATGCTTGATTTATTTATTAAGCACGGACTATTTAATGGCACAATACATGCAAATGGCGATACTTATATTGATGATCACCATACAACAGAAGACCTTGGTATTGTATTAGGACAGGCTGTTCGAGAAGCACTTGGTGATAAGAAAGGCATAAAACGCTATGGTAACGCCTTTGTACCGATGGATGATGCACTAGCTCAGGTAGTTGTCGATTGCTCGAATCGACCTCATCTAGAGTATCGTGTGCCAGCATTAAAAGAAAAAGTAGGAACGTTCGATACAGAATTAGTTCATGAATTTTTATGGAAGTTTGCCCTTGAGGCAAGGATGAATGTTCATGTAATTGTTCCTTATGGACAGAATACACATCACATTATTGAGGCAATTTTCAAAGCATTAGCACGTGCGATTGATGCCGCAGTGGAAATTGACCCGCGTGTTAAAGGCGTACCATCGACTAAGGGGCTGTTGACGTGAAAATAGGTGTCATTGATTATGGAATGGGTAATTTATTTAGTGTGGAGCAGGCTTTAAAAAGGCTAGGCTGTGAAGTTATTATAACGGCTGATGAGAAGGCGTTAGATGCAACTGACGCACTTTTATTACCTGGGGTGGGTGCATTCCCTGATGCCAGAAAACGTTTAGCTGAAACAAACTTAGACCAATATTTACAGAAGGCACAAAGAGAAAACCGTCCTCTTTTAGGAATTTGTCTAGGTATGCAATTATTATTCGAGCAAAGTGATGAGGTAACCCCAACAAAGGGGCTAGGGTTTTTCAAGGGGTGTATTAAACGCTTTAGCGGCATCCAAGACAGCCAAGCATACAGAGTACCACATATGGGTTGGAATGAACTGATTGTAACAAATCGTCCTGCATGGTTACACAATGAAGTATCAGCGAAGCATGTCTATTTTGTTCACTCCTTTTATGCAACAGATATAGGAGAATCAGAGCTTGTTGCCTATGCTGATTACTATGGCATTAAAGTACCTGGTATTGTGATGAATGGTTCTGTGACTGGCATGCAATTTCATCCTGAAAAATCAGGGGAATTAGGTGTTTATTTATTAGAGCAATGGTTGAAAGGTGTGAAGGCATGCTAACAAAACGTATTATCCCATGTCTTGATGTGAAAGAAGGTCGTGTTGTAAAAGGTATACAATTTGTTTCTATCCGAGATGCAGGAGATCCAGTGGAGCTTGCGAAGTTCTATGATGAACAAGGAGCAGATGAACTTGTATTTTTAGATATTTCTGCTTCACATGAAGGTCGAGAAACGATGGTAGATGTCGTTCGTCAAACAGCGGCTACGCTTGCCATACCCTTTACTGTTGGCGGAGGCATTCGTACGTTGGAGGACATGAAGCGTATTTTACGAGCAGGTGCTGATAAAGTTTCAGTGAATACATCCGCGTTGGAAAGACCTGCCCTTATTCAGGAAGGCTCTGATTACTTTGGCGCACAATGCATTGTTGTAGCAATCGATGCTCGCTATAGTGAGGAAGATAGCACATGGATGGTTTATACACATGGTGGACGCAACAAAACCTCTTGGTCAGCCATTGAGTGGGCCAAAGAGGCTGTACGCTTAGGAGCTGGTGAAATTTTATTAACAAGTATGAATCAAGATGGAGAAAAATCAGGCTTTGATTTAGCCTTAACCAAAGCAGTGCGTGAAGCTGTGACAGTCCCTGTGATAGCTAGTGGTGGGGCGGGACATGCCGAACATTTTTACGAAGTATTAGCACATGAGGTGGATGCAGATGCTGCACTAGCAGCCTCCATCTTCCATTATAAAGAAACAAGTGTAGCGCAAGTAAAGGAATACTTACGTGAAAAAGGAGTGGCAGTAAGATGATAGAGAACATTCAATTTGATGAGAGAGGTCTTGTTACAGCTGTAGTACAAGATGCCAATACAAAAGAGGTATTAACAGTAGCTTATATGAATAAGGAGTCATTAGCTAAAACAATTGAATCAGAGGAAACTTGGTTTTATTCTCGTTCCCGTCAAGAGCTTTGGCATAAGGGAGCAACAAGTGGCCATACACAACAAGTGATTTCAATCAAAGCGGATTGTGATCAAGATGCGTTAATAGTAGAGGTTCTACCAACAGGTCCAGCATGTCATAATGGGACAATTTCTTGCTTCACTGAGGTTATTCAGCAAAAAGAGAAGGTAGGCTCTGTGGACATCATTTCTAAACTTGCCCGTGTCATCGAAAAGCGAGAGCAGGAAATGCCAGAAGGAGCGTACACTACATATTTATTTGATAAGGGCATTGATAAAATCTGTAAAAAGGTTGGGGAAGAAGCAACAGAGGTGGTCATTGGAGCCAAAAACCGAGATGCTGAGGAAGTAAAATGGGAGGCAGCTGATTTAATATATCACCTACTCGTATTATTACAAGAACAAAAAGTAAGCATTTATGATGTTCTACATGTGTTGGAAAAACGTCACGAGGAGAAATAACAGCATATTATTGATTGTGTGGTATAATAGGAGTTACTGTGTAAAGGAACGTAGAATACGTTCCTTATTTCTTGTTTCGGAGGAAATATATTGGAAAAGAAACGTCAAAATGAGACTCAATCGAATATAGTGTCGTTCATTCCAACAGGCGACTATTATTATAAGAAATCAATACAAGCAATGAACAGTGGACAAATGAATAAAGCCTATAAATATTTACAGCGTGCGGTAGATTTAAGTCCCGACGATCCAATGATTATCTTGCAGTTAGCCATAGTAGAGTTAGAAGGTCAACGTTTTGAGGAAGCGTATGATCTACTTCGACGCGCCTATCAAATTGATCCAGATAATCCAGAAATCATATTTTACATGGCAGAAGTATCAGGGTGTGTGGGCATCATGCATGATGCTAAACGCTTTGCAGAAGAATATTTAAAGCTAGAACCTGAGGGTGCTTATGCGGATGAAGCAGCAGAAATATTAGAGTTTGTCGCTTTTGAGCAAGATGATTTTGAAGAGCTTGAAGGCTCTGGTGAGGATTTATATCGTCAGGAGCAAGCTCGTCGTTGTATGGAAAAGGGAGATTTTCCTGAAGCTATTACTATTTTAGAAGATTTAATTGAAGATCGACCAGCATTTTGGTCAGCCTATAATAATCTAGCACTCGCTTATTTTTATGTTGGAGAAGAAGAGCAAGCAAAGGCTCTCTTGCATACAGTGCTACGTGAAAATAAGGGCAATCTACATGCATTATGCAATTTAACGGTGATTGCGTATTATGAAAAAAACGAAGAGGATTTACAAGAACTGTTAAATGTTCTTATTAAAATTCAACCCTATACTTGGGAGCATCGTTATAAACTTGGTGCTACCTTAGCCTTAATCGGCCAATATGAATTAGCCTATAAATGGTTGCGCAGTATGCAAAAGAGAGGCTATGTAGGAGATGCAGGATTTTACTTTTGGCTGTCACATGCTGCTTATTTCTCAGGACATGAGGAGATTTCGAAAAGTGCATGGGATCAGCTACTAGAGTTAGACCCAGACAAAGAGGGCTTCGAACCTTGGCGCCAACAAGAAAATGAATATGGACTTGATGCATTGGAGCATGATCGTGATTTTATTGTTGAAAAATTAGAGAGCACTTATACAAGTGAGCGCATTTTTGGTTTATTTTTACTGAAAGGTACAGTGCATAAGCAAGAAATTATCGCCCATCCGAAATGGATTAATATTGAACAATTAGGCTCTTTTGAAAAATTGTTTTTGGCTTATGCACTTGGACATGAATTTGATAAGAAAAATAAAGTAGAAGCAAGCTTTTTACGATCAGTAAAGGTTTCAGAAATTTTATTAGAACAGTATGGAAAGCTATCATCATTAATTGTACCGATGTTTCAAATGTGGTTTGTGCTATGTGAACAAGCGTTAATAGAAAATTATCGTTTTACAAATCCAACAGCAATTGCAGGAGCAAATGATTATTTATTCAGATCTTCGCAAATGCTTAAAGTGACAAAAAAGGAAATTGCACAGCAATATGGAGTATCTGTATCTACTTTATCGAAGTATATTGACGAAATCTTAACGTTTTTGCCAAACAGTCATGATTAATGTGAGCAACATAGTTGAATAACTTTATACTTTCACATACGATGAACATACTAACGCTATCACCAATTTTTCCTTAATGTCATTGATCTTCTTCTATAGATGACGTTGCGTGAATTGGTTGAATGAAGATAAAAAGTATTCTGTTTAGGGGGAAGTATTTATGTCGGAAGAAAAAATTTATGATGTAGTAATTATTGGTGCAGGTCCTGCTGGGATGACTGCCGCTGTCTATACATCTCGTGCAAATTTGTCAACTTTAATGATTGAACGTGGCATTCCTGGTGGACAAATGGCAAACACAGAAGAAGTAGAAAACTACCCAGGTTTTGAGACAATCTTAGGACCAGAGCTTTCTACAAAAATGTTTGAGCATGCGAAAAAATTTGGTGCTGAATATGCCTATGGTGATGTCACAGAAATCATCGATGGAGAAGAATATAAAACAATTAAATCAGGTGCAAAAGAATATAAAACACGTGCCATTATTATTACCACTGGTGCAGAGTATAAAAAAATGGGTGTGCCTGGTGAAAAAGAACTTGGTGGCCGTGGTGTCAGCTATTGTGCAGTATGTGATGGTGCATTCTTTAAACAAAAAAATCTAGTTGTCGTAGGTGGCGGAGATTCAGCTGTTGAAGAGGGTGTTTATTTAACTCGCTTTGCTGATAAAGTGACAATTGTCCACCGTCGCGATAAATTACGTGCACAAAAAATTCTACAAGATCGTGCCTTTGCCAATGAAAAAATTGATTTCATTTGGAATGCAACTGTAAAAGAAATCAATGAAGCGAATGGTAAAGTTGGCAGTGTAACACTACAATCAACTATTGATGGTACAGAATCTGAATTTGCTACAGATGGTGTCTTCGTCTATATAGGTATGCTACCTTTAACTAAACCATTTGAGTCATTAGGTATTTTAAATGAGGCTGGCTATGTTTTGACAAATGAAACGATGGAAACAAAAATCCCAGGTATCTTTGCAGCTGGAGATGTTCGTGAAAAATCACTTCGTCAAATTGTAACAGCAACTGGTGACGGTAGTATTGCAGCACAAGCTGTTCAACATTATGTAGAAGAGCTATTAGAGAAAATTAATGCCTAATATGGCTATTTTAAGGAAAAAAATACAATTTTAATGTGGTTTTAATATTGCTGTAACTTGAATGACATATAAAAGGTGTATGATTAAAAATGTAATTAGCAATCCCCCTTTTATTTTGTTTAGTAGGTTGTTTCCGCCTCCAATAGGTGGGAGCAACCTACTTTTTTTGTGTAAAAAATCACATAATAATATCACGAAATACGTAAATTTTGCGCAAGATGAAGTGGTTATCTTTAAATAGAACTAAATTGTTAATTGTCTGCGTACAAGAGTTGTAAATGAGGACAAAACTTACAAGGTCTTGTTATAATGAAGAGTAGAATGCAAAAGTGATTAGAGGTGTGCCTATGCAAAGAATTGCAAATTTAATTGCCGTAAAAGACGGTAAAGTATTATTACTTCAGAAACCAAGACGAGGCTGGTATGTAGCTCCAGGAGGGAAAATGGAGAGTGGCGAGTCAATCTTTGAGGCTGCTATTCGAGAGTTTCAAGAAGAGACAAACGTCATACCTTTACATGTTCATTTAAAGGGTGTTTATACGATGATCATTAAAGAAAACAATGACGTAGTGGATGAATGGATGCTCTATACATTTGTTGCTAAGGATATAGATGGAGTACCATTTGAAGAAACAAGAGAAGGCAAACTTGCATGGCACCCAGTAGAGGATTTAGCACACTTGCCAATGGCTGAAGGAGATCGAACTAATTTACAATTTGCTGTTTCGCAATCTGGCATTCAGTATGGCACGTTTGACTATACAACGAATTTTGAACTACTTCATCAGAAAATACAAATTTCAAAAGAACAATAAAGGAGTTGCATGACAGTGGTGGTTGAAGGCCAACAAAGTACACATGAATTGGTTATTATTACAGGAATGTCTGGGGCTGGGAAAACAGTAGCTATTCAAAGCTTTGAGGATTTAGGGTATTACTGTATTGATAATTTACCACCTGCGTTACTTACAACTTTTTTAACCTTATTAAGAGATTCTGGTAAAAACAGTACCCGAATTGCAGCAGTAATGGATATGCGCGGAGGCGACTTTTTTGATGCTCTAATTGGCGCATTAGACCATATACTAAAAGAAGGCGATATTGTTGCTCGTATTTTATTTTTAGATGCAGATGATGCCACATTAGTCAGACGTTATAAAGAAACAAGACGTGCACATCCATTAGCAGTGAATGGTTTACCTCTAGATGGAATTAAACAGGAACGAGTACTTTTATCTGAAGTAAAGGGTCGTGCCAATTTTGTTTATAACACATCTAACATGAAACCAAAGCAATTACGTGAAAAAATCGTCAAAGAATTTGCAAGTGAGGCAGATACTATTTTTACCGTTAACATTATGTCCTTTGGCTTTAAACATGGTATGCCGATTGATGCGGACTTAGTGTTTGATGTTCGTTTTCTTAAAAACCCGTATTATGTGGAGGAGCTACGTCCAAAAACGGGTCTTCAAACAGAGGTATCTTCTTATGTGTTAGCGTTGGAAGATACGCAAATCCTTATACAAAAACTGACGGATTTATTAGACTTTATGATTCCTCTCTATCGACAAGAAGGCAAATCACAGCTTGTTATTGCTTTTGGTTGTACTGGGGGCCAGCATCGCTCCGTGACATTAGCAGAATTTTTTGGTGCATATTTTGCGGGCAAGGAAAATACGGTTATTACGCATCGTGATATTAATCGTAGAAAGGAATGAGTGAATGGGGAAAAAGCAAACAAAGCTTGTAGTAATTGGTGGTGGCACAGGGCTCTCCACGTTACTTCGCGGGCTGAAGCATCACCCATTTGATATTACTGCTATTGTAACAGTAGCAGATGATGGTGGATCTTCAGGTCGTTTACGTGATGATTACGATATCCCACCGCCTGGTGATGTACGCAATGTGATTGCAGCATTATCAGATATTGAGCCCCTTGTAGAGCAAATGTTTCAATACCGTTTTTCGGCATCTGAAGATTTACGAGGTCACTCCTTAGGGAATTTAATGCTTACAGCCCTTACTGATATTACAGGTGATTTCAATCATGCTATCAGTGAGATGGGAAAGGTTTTAAAAGTTCATGGTCGAGTTATTCCAGCTGCAAATAAAAAAATCACCTTACATGCTGTGCTTGAGGACGGTTCAATTATCGAGGGAGAATCAAAAATCCCGACAGCGACAAAACGCATTAATCGCGTTTTTTTAGTACCTGAAAATGTGCAACCGTTACCAGAAGCTATTCGTGCAATACTTCGTGCAGACTATATTTTAATAGGACCAGGAAGCTTATATACCAGTATTATTCCGAATTTGCTTGTTAAGGAAATAGGTGAAGCAGTTGTTAAGGCTAAAGGAAGAAAAATATATGTTTGTAATTTAATGACACAAAAGGGTGAAACCATTTCTTATACAGCAGGCGATCATGTAACAGCCATACATAGGCATGTTGGCCATGATTTTATCGATTCCATTTTAGTAAATGATGAAGAACTCCCTAACCCTGTAAAAGAACTGTATAAAGAAGAAAGAGCGGAACCAGTAACATTTGATGTGGCAAAGCTTGAAAGTATGGGATTAGAAGTTATCAAACGAGACATTGCTACAATTCGACCAGATGGAACGGTTCGACATAATGCTACAAATGTTGCAGAATGGCTGGTAGATTATGCTGATATTTACCATCAAAAAGTAAGAGGACCAATAATAGAAACATAATGGCTTTATTGTATATGGTAAGATGAACATATACATAGAAATCATGATTGAAAGGGGGGCGTGATATGTCTTTTGCTTCTGAAACAAAAAAAGAATTGACACAAATAGAAGCGGACAATCATTGTATGAAAGCAGAAGTTTCTGCCCTAATTCGTATGAATGGTTCATTATCCTTTGCAAATAAACAACTAAGCTTAGACGTGCAAACCGAAAACGCTGCAATTGCCAGAAGACTATATACGATTATGAAAAAATTGTATCCGTACAATGTGGAATTACTTGTTCGTAAGAAGATGCGATTGAAAAAAAATAACGTGTATATATGCCGTGTAAGAGAAGGGGCACGTGAGCTATTAATTGATTTAGAAATCATCTCAGACGACTTTCAATTTAACCATACTATCTCAAGAAAGCTCATTCAAAAGAGTGGCCAAAAAAGAGCTTATTTAAGAGGAGCCTTTTTAGCAGGAGGTTCCGTCAATAATCCAGAAACATCGGCTTATCATTTAGAGGTTTATTCTTTATATAAAGAACATGGTGAGGCATTAATGGATTTAATGAATGAATTTGAACTCAATGCCAAAACAATTGAACGTAAAAAGGGCTTTGTGACTTACTTAAAGGAAGCGGAAAAAATTTCAGATTTCCTTAATATTGTTGGCGCGCATCAGGCTATGATGAAATTTGAAGATGTTCGGATTTTGCGAGATATGCGTAATAGTGTCAACCGTATTGTGAACTGTGAAACTGCCAATTTAAATAAAACCATTGGAGCAGCATTACGGCAGGTTGAGAATATTCGATTTATTGAAAATTCAATTGGTCTTGATCAACTACCAGAGAAGCTTCGTGAAATAGCACGTCTCCGTGTTGAATACCAAGATGTGACATTAAAAGAGCTTGGTGAAATGGTATCTAGTGGAACGGTTAGTAAATCAGGTGTTAACCATCGATTGAGAAAAATTGATGAGATTGCGGATGCATTAAGGCGTGGTGAAAAAATAGGTGGTTAAGTTATCATACTTTTCAGGTATGAATGTCATGCTAATCGCTTATTGTTCTTTTGCCAGTAAGTAAGGTAAGATAAAACTAACAGACGAACGGTAGTGAAGGGGAGTTTTGAGAATGATTGAGAGAAGAGTCCAGGTTAAATTAAAATTAGGACTACAAGCTAGACAAGCAGCACTATTTGTGCAGGAAGCAAATCGTTTTAGTGCTGATATCTTTCTAGAAAAAGATGAGAAAAAAGTAAATGCCAAATCCATTATGGGTGTTATGAGCTTAGCAGTTGCTAAAGGTACCGAAGTGACTTTAAGCAGTGAAGGTAACGATGCTGAGCAAGCGGTTACAGCATTAGCAACAATTATAGAAAATGAAGATTAACACTCATTAAATACAAAAGGCATCACAGAGCAATTCTGTGATGCCTTTTATTTTTTATTTATTATCGCTACGGTGCATGATATGATCGATTAAACCGTATTCTTTTGCACGTTCAGCAGTCATGAAGTTATCGCGATCTGTGTCTCTTGCAATGACTTCAAGTGGTTGACCAGTGCGTTCAGATAAAATGCCATTTAATTTCTCGCGTAAGAATAGAATACGTTTAGCAGCAATTTCAATTTCTGTCGCTTGACCTTGTGCACCACCTAATGGTTGGTGAATCATGACTTCAGCATTTGGTAAGGCAAAACGTTTACCAGGTTCTCCAGCTGCAAGTAGGAAAGCACCCATTGATGCAGCCATACCAATACAAATTGTTTGGACCTGTGGTTTAATGATTTGCATTGTGTCATAGATAGCCATACCAGCCGTAATGGATCCACCAGGTGAGTTAATATAAAGAGAGATATCTTTATCTGGATCTTCTGCCTGTAGGAAAAGAAGCTGAGCGACAATGGAGTTAGCAACATTGTCATCAATAGCACTTCCTAAAAGGATAATACGGTCTTTAAGTAGACGTGAATAAATGTCATATGCACGCTCACCACGACTAGTTTGTTCAATAACTGTAGGAATTAAATTCATGTTAAATCCTCCTTAAAAAGCTAAATTCGAATACCTTTGCTGAAAATTTTCCTTTGTATTTCAGCTGTATCCTTATCATACACATTATAGTCAGGGAAGGTCAAATATTAACCCTGCTAAAGTGAAATTAAAAAAATAAAATGTTTTTGCATTCTATGGTTGAATTATATAGGATAGGCTTGTATAATGATTAAGGTTATAAGGTTTAAAGTACAGGTCACTATTTTGCAGGTATGCTTCAAAAATGAGGGTTATCTACATCATGCTTTTCGTAAGCCTAGAGTGAGTACTTTTTTTTTGTGTCTTTTGCCCTCGTGGTGTAATGGATAACACGTAAGATTCCGGTTCTTGCACTGGGGGTTCGATTCCCTCCGAGGGCGCCATTTTACTGATTAATTGATATACTGTTATAGCTCATCTCCTAATAAGTAGTTTAGCAGCCTGCTTACTGGAGATCGAGAGGAAGAATAAAGGGAATACTGTCCTAGTTGGCATTATTCCCCTATTTATTCCTTTCAAACCTTCAAAAAAGCAACAACTCCAAATTATTTTTTAGTGAACATACTGTACGTGAGACTAGAAATAGTCGAAAAAAAGAATCCTATCTGAGGGGATTCTTTTTTTTTGCCTAAATTTATCGAAATTTGGCATGGTTCTCATTGTATATATATTAGTTTTAGGTTAATTTTCTTGTTATTTATACATATTTTTCCAAATTGTATGAATTTAATATAAATTTATATGAAAAAATATTTAATTTTATGCGAAAAGTTGTTGTCTAAATACTATAATGTTAATATAATTGACCTAATAGTCTAACATTTCCGAATTGCGAAAAATAATACGTAATTCGGAAAATTATCGAACTAGGGGGAAATACAATGAAAAAAACAGGTTGGATGTTACTGATGATAATTGCAGCATTAACATTAACACTTGCAGGATGTGGTACAAAAGATGATGCATCTTCAGGTAGCTCTTCTTCAGAAGATGGTGGAGATGGCAAAAAAGTTTATAAAGTAGGTACTGAGGCCACTTTTGCACCATTTGAATCTGTTGACGATTCAGGGAAAATTGTAGGGATTGATGTCGATATTTTACAAGCTATTGCAGATGAGATGGACTTTGAGGTTGAGTGGAATAATATAGGATGGGAGCCAGTGTTCCAAACAATTAAAAACGGTGAAACAGATATCGGTGCTTCTGGAATCACAATTACGGAAGAGCGTAAAGAATCATTTGATTTTACAGAACCGTATTATGAGTCTCAGTTATTAATTGTTGTGAAAGAAGATTCAAAAATTAAATCTCTTGATGAATTAAAAGATAAAAAAGTATCTGTACAAATCAATGCTACTGGTCATATGGCGGCGAAAAAGCTACAAGGGGAAGCAAGTACAAATATTATGGCTTTTGAAAGTCAGCCAATCGCTATTCAAGAAATGTTAAATGGGAATGTTGACGCAGCTATCGGAGATAACGCAGTAGTTTATGAATATATCAAAGCTCACCCAGATCAAAAACTAAAAGTAATTGAAGATGATGCATTCGAAAAAGAATACTATGGCTTCATGGTTCAAAAAGGGAATAAAGAATTGCTAGATAAATTAAACGAAGGTCTTAAAAAAATTAAAGAAAACGGTAAATTAAAAGAAATTACAGGCATTGATTTTCAATAAAAATGAATGAAATGATGCTATTAACATAGTAACTGTGCTAACGGCTCATTTATTAATCGTAATTTAAAGGGGAATGGGGTTTTCGGATGGACATCTTTGACTTACGCTGGGACATTGTCTGGAACTACCGAGATATGTTTATACGAGGTATTGGCGTAACACTTATTTTGACACTTAGTGGTTATTTTGGCGGTATTCTATTAGGGCTATTTTTAGGCCTTGGAAAATTATCGAGTAAGAAATGGATTTATTGGCCATCTAAACTATATATCGATTTATTCCGTGGAACACCGATGCTTGTACAAATCTTGTTAATTCACTTAGCAGTTATTCCAACAATTTTTGGTCATTCTTTAGGTTATATGGTATCAGGGATTACAGCGCTTATTTTAAACTGTGCTGCTTATAATGCGGAAATTTTCCGTGCAGGGATTCAAAGTATTGCAAAAGGGCAAATGGAGGCTGCTCGCTCTCTTGGATTAACGCATAACCAAGCGATGCGTAAGGTCATTTTGCCTCAAGCTTTTAGACGTATGATCCCGCCATTGGGGAATGAATTTATTGCATTATTAAAAGATTCTTCACTCGTAACTGTAATTGCAGCACCAGATATTTTATATGCTAGTAAGGTCGTAGCTGGTGCAAGCTTCCGCTTCTGGGAACCGTATATCGTTGCAGCATTATTATATTTAGTGTTGACATATGGTGTAACGAAGATTGTAGCATTTATCGAGAAACGATTTAGCAATAGTTACGTCCCTCGTAAAGCTAAGGTAGAAGGGCGGGAAGCAAGATGATAAGAATTGAAAACCTACACAAATACTTTGGCAAGCTTGAAGTATTAAAAGGAATCGATTATGAAATTCAAGAAAAACAAGTTGTCTGTGTTATTGGGCCATCTGGTTCAGGAAAAAGTACATTTCTCCGTTGTATCAATATGTTAGAAGAAGTAACGGATGGTGCTATTTATATTGAAAATGTAAAAATTAATGATCCTAAAACGAATATCAATGAAATACGCGCTGAAGTGGGTATGGTGTTCCAACAATTTAACTTATTCCCGCATATGACTGTTATCGATAATGTCACGATGGCACCTATGCAAATTCGTAAAATGAGTCGTACAGACGCAGAAGCTCTAGGACATGAGCTATTAAACAAGGTTGGGCTCGACAGCAAGGCCTATAATTATCCTGAGCAGCTTTCTGGTGGTCAGCAACAGCGTGTGGCGATTGCTCGTGCCTTAGCAATGAAGCCAAAAGCTATTTTATTTGACGAACCAACTTCAGCACTTGACCCTGAAATGGTAAAAGAGGTGCTCGATGTTATGAAAAATCTAGCAGCTGAAGGGATGACAATGGTTGTTGTGACACATGAAATGGGCTTTGCTCGTGAAGTAGGCGATCGAGTAGTCTTCATGGATGGGGGCTATATTGTAGAAGAAGGGTCTCCAGAGGAACTATTCGGTAATCCACAAAGCGACCGTACGAAAGCGTTTTTAGGAAAAGTATTATAAAGCAGAAAAAGCGAACGAGCATGTCGTTCGCTTTTTTTGTGCTAAAAACAACAGAGCATGGTGAATATTCACCATGCTCTGTTGTTATTTAATGAAGGGGATTAGATGTTGTGTCGAATGCATTCAGCATCGTTTGCATATCCTGTTGGGAATACTGAGGCACCTGATAATAGCCGTGTTTGTTTTGATAAATGGATAATTCGTATCCCATTTCAATGCAGTTAGGAATACTATCCGCAACAACGCGACGAACTACAGGGTTTGTTGTCTCCAACGCAGCAGTTGTCATACATTTTGCTGCTCCTTTTTGAGCACCTAGTAAAAATCCAGAAATAGCTTCATCATTAATTTCATTAGCGTTTTGCATTGGCTTTTTTGGTTGACCAGGATTTAGGCCATATTTGAAATCATTTCCTGTTTCCATTTGGTAGCGTCCTGTTGGAACAGATGGATCGTGTCCTGTTTTAAAGGACTCTACAATCGTATTGTACATACCAAGAGTGAAATTATATTGGCGATCCAAAATGTTGAGTAATTCAGGATCTTTTACATGGGGACGCAAAATAATCGCTTGGTTCATACCTGCAATAATTTCGCCAATTGTTTCATGCATGTCCATCATTTCATGTCCACCATGATTTAGGCTATGTTGTTGATTTAAATTTGTTTGGTTTGATGATTCATTGTAAAACGATTGTGACAAAAAAAACGCCTCCTCAATAATTTTTTGTTGCAGTATTTAGTATGTCATGTCAATTCAATTTCATACGGTATAAATGTAAAGGTAAAAATGTAGACTAAAGATAGAAGGAAAAGCAAGTCAAGGAGGCTTAAAATTGAAAAAGTTACTTGGACCAATTGGAATAATTGTCATCATTCTTGTTGTAATCGCCTTATTATTTATACCTAAATACAATAGTCTGGTGACAGCCGAGGAAAATGTTGATTCTAAATGGGCACAAGTTGAAAATCAGCTCCAACGTCGCTATGATTTGATTCCCAATCTAGTGGAATCTGTGAAAGGCTATGCGAATCATGAGCAAGAGGTGATAGCGAATATTACGGAGGCACGTGCACAAATGGGAAGTGCAAGCTCACCAAAGGAGCAAGCTGTTGCCAATGATGCTTTAACTGGCGCTCTTAGTCGTTTACTAGTAGTTGTAGAAAATTACCCAAACTTAAAGGCAGATGCAAACTTCCGCCAGTTAATGGATGAGCTAGCAGGTACCGAAAATCGTCTGGCTGTAGCACGTGAGGATTACAATAATGAGGTGCAGCAATTCAATAAACATGTTAAGCGTTTCCCAGGGAATTTAATGGCAGGGATGTTTGGCTTTGAACAAAAAGAATACTTTAAAGCCGCAGCAGGAGCTGACAAAGCACCATCTATCGATTTTAGTCAATCGGGTACACATTAATGAAACGTTGCATTATACAGATGATCATCGTTTGTTCGGTGCTTCTTTTTTTCTCGAATCTAGCGGAAGCAACGATGCCATCACCGATGAAAAATACGTATATACATGACTTTGCCAATGTAATTTCTGCCAATGTCAAAGAAGAGATAAATCATTATTCCGAGCAGTTGGATCAAGGCACGGGTGCTGAAATCATGGTAGTCACAGTTGATAGTCTTCATGGACAAGAGCCGAAAATGTATGCGACAAAATTGATTCGTTCATGGGGCATTGGTGACAAGGAAAAAAATAACGGTGTCTTGATTTTAGCTACCTTAGGTCAAGGGGAAGGAAATAACGACGTTGTAATTGCCGTGGGCCAGGGATTAGAGGGAGCATTACCAGATGGTAAATTAGGACGCATTTTAGATAATGCATTTTATCCCTCAGCAAGTACTGGTAATTTAGATCAAGCTTTTCAAGCAACCTATTCTGAAGTTTTTCGCGCTGTTGCCCAAGAGTATAATTGGAACGGTGATTTGCCAGCGCAAACAAAAGAAGAGGATGACATACCCACTTGGTTAATTATCCTAATCATTATCGTTGTTATTATTATCTATTCATTCTTTTCGAAAGGTGGCGGAGGTCCTCGCTCTGGAGGCTATGGCGGTTATCCAGGTAGTTTTGGTGGAGGACATTCGAGTAGAGGGGGCTTTGGAGGATTTGGTGGAGGATCTTCTGCTGGTGGGGGAGCAAGCAGGAAATTTTAATAGAGGAATTGGCGAACTATTCTATTTAGTTCGCTTTCATTTTGGCTTAATTAAATAACTCTCAATTATTGACAATAATGCTAGAATTGTTATAATTTAAATATATCGACAATCGATATAACGTAAACTGATATAGGGAGGAATCATTTTGAAAAAAAGATTTTTATCTGCATCGTTAGCAATCATTTTAACAACCTCTGTAGTTATTCCTGCAACAATGCAAGATGTTCGTGCTACCAATGAAACAAATAGCAGCGTAATAGCACAGGAAGAACGTGTATCAGCGCAGGAATTTTTGAATTTAGCTGTAACAACTTTAACATTCCAGCACGGCTCAGATTCAATGCGTCAACAAATTATTGATAAATGGGTAAAGGCTGGAGAATTCACAGATTTAAGTTTGACTATTAAACGTGATGAAGTGGCTCGTATTTTAGTTAGAGCGTTAAATAAAGAAGAAAAAGAGACTTCACTTGCTGAGTATTTAGAGAAGGCCAATAAGATTGGTTTATTTAATGGCTTATCATCAAATACAGAAGCAATTTCAAAACAAGATGCAGTAAAAATTTTAAACAATGCAAAACAAATAAAAAATGGTTCTAATCATGAAGGTGTAAAGGAAATTTCAGTTGAAGACTTTATGAAAAACCCTGGAAATTTCGGTTATGAACTTTCGCCAGATGGCAATTACATTACTTTTTCCTCTGCTTGGGAGAACAGATCCAATGTTTTCGTGAAAAAGATGAATGATGATAGTGAGCCTGTTCGTGTTTCGAATTCAAAAGATCGGGACGTTGCAGGATTTTTCTGGAAGGATAATAATTTACTATACGTAAAGGATAAAGGTGGAGATGAAAACTTCCATATTTATTCTACAACATTTAATGGCTCTGAGGAAAAAGATCTAACACCATATCCAAACGTCACAGTTGGGATATTAAGTGGCCTACAAGGTGTTAAAGATGAAATTCTTATCATGATGAATAAGGAAGATGCAACAGTTTTTGATGTCTACAAGCTGAATGTAAAGACTGGGGAAACAACTCACGTTGCAAAAAATCCAGGTAATATTGCTAGCTGGCTAGCAGATCGCAATGGAAATGTGCGTATTGCCGTAGCCTCAGATGGTGTGGAAGGAACGATTCTTTATCGAGATTCTGAAAAGGATGAATTCAAGCCATTTGTTGAAATGGAAGCTGGAGATGAAGTAATGCCACTAGCTTTCTCAAAAGACAATCAATACATTTATGCTACATCAAACAAAGGTAGAGACAAAGTAGAAGTTGTAAAATACGACTTAAAAGGTAATGAAGAAGTAATTATGTCTAATGATCAGGTAGATGTTTCTGGTGTCTTATATAGTGCCGAACACGATAAATTGCTATATGGTGCATATATAACAGATAAAACACATTACCAATTCTTTGACGAGAACTTTGAAAAGCTTTTCCGTAAAATCCAAAGCAAGCTGAATGTGCATGAAAGTGAGCTTGGTATCAATGATTACAATAAAGAAATGACCAAATTTATTGTGAGTGTTTCAAGTGATACTGTCTATGGAAAATATTATTATTACGATTCTACGACAGATGAATTAACCGAGTTGGCTACTTTAAGCCCTTGGTTAAATCCGAATGAACTTGCAGAAATGCATCCAATTTCATATAAGAGCCGAGATGGTTTAACGATTAATGGTTATTTAACTTTACCGAAAAATAAAGAAGCGAAAGATCTCCCTCTTATTGTCAATCCTCATGGTGGTCCTTGGGCACGTGATATGTGGGGCTTCAATCCAGAAGTACAATTATTAGCTAATCGTGGCTATGCAGTGCTACAGGTGAATTTCCGTTCGTCAACTGGATATGGTAAAGAGTTCCTTCAAGCTGGTAATAAGCAATGGGGTCTGAAGATTCAAGATGACATCACTGATGGTGTCCAATGGGCAATTGACCAAGGCATTGCAGACCCTGATCGCATCGGTATTTATGGGGCATCCTTTGGTGGTTATGCAACATTAGCGGGTATTACGTATACACCTGATTTATATGCTGCTGCAGTTGATTATGTAGGTGTATCTAACATATTTACATTATTAAATACCATCCCTCCTTACTGGGAAACTATGCGTAACATGTTTTATGAGCGCGTAGGTCATCCAGAGAAAGACAAAGAATTGTTAACTGCTGTTTCACCTGTTTTCCATGCAGATAAAATCAAAACACCATTATTTGTCGCCCAAGGAGCAAATGACCCGCGTGTGAACAAAGCAGAATCTGATCAAATTGTGGAAGCCTTACGCGCTAGAGGTGTGGATGTAGAGTACATGCTAAAAGATAATGAAGGACATGGTTTCGCAAATGAAGAAAATAGAATTGAATTCTATAATGCCATGGTAAAATTCTTCGATAGTCATTTAAAATAACTTAAAACGAAAGGCATTGATGTGTAGCTTGCTCACAATCAATGCCTTTTTTAATTACAATAGGTGAATTGGATTTGGATAGCGCATTTTACGTTCAAATGATGAAATGCACAGTGCTAGTTCCTCAATACCAGTATAAATTAATGGTTCATCTACCTGAGAAATACTTAAACGAATAAGATTATCCTTTTTAAATTCTGGTAGATACATTCTAGCAGCGTCATCCATCAACATTATGTCATTAATGATATAGTGGCCATTTCTTCAATACTACATCGTTTATAATAAAGGAGGAGGTGCTATCTATGAAAATTAAATTTTTTAGTAGGGCGAATTGTCCTTTATGTGTAGAAGGGCTACAGACATTAAAGCTTGTTCAGGAAGATGTTCTATTTGATATTGAAATAATTGATATAGAGCAGGATGATCGTATACATGAAAAATATATGCTAATGATTCCGGTAGTTGAAAAAGAGGGTGTCGTCATTCAGTATGGTCATTTAGATTATGCCACGTTAATGGAGCGATTAGGCAGTTAATCTACTGAAAGTATAAAGAATTATTAACGGTATAAATGACTTTATTATTAGGTGTCATTCTCACAATTCACAAATTGTTCAATGAAAGCGGTTTGATTTTGAACAGTTTGTGAAGACCTTCACATTACTCTTTCTTTTCCTAAAAATCGGAGTAGAATAAATATCAAGTAAGAAGTTGTTATAAAACAGTTTAACGAATGTATCACAAATTTTAGTGGTTGTTATATTACAAAAATGAATGATGTGAAGGGAGATTTTACAATGTGGGTTATTACAGTATTTGAGAAAAAGGACGTTCGTATTTTTGAGTTTACAAATAAAACTGAAGCAACAAAAGCTTTAGAAGGTTTTAAAAAGAATGCGATTTTATCTTTTACTAAATAAGTACAACAAAGTCTTGTAGCTGTTTTTAGAGCTATGAGGCTTTTTTTATCCAGAACAAGACAACTACTTGCACTTTAAAACAATGCATATTATAATAAAACCATAAGTGGGACACAAAATAATTAAGTGGGTTAAAAATAAACCCACAACTATTAATTAGGGGAGTAGATAGATATGTTAACTGTTCCAGAGGCACAGCAAAGGCTACTTCCTGAAATGTATCCGCTTCTGCAAGCAAGATATCGAATATTGCAAGCCGTTCAACTCATGCAACCAATTGGACGACGTACACTAGCTGATTCACTGAAAATGACAGAAAGAGAAATACGTAAAGAAACTGATATTTTACGTGAGCAAGGGTTATTAGATGCGCAAAAGTCGGGTATGGTATGTACAGATGATGGTGTAATAGTCATTGAAAAATTAAGAGCCATCGTTTATGAATGGTCTGGTTTAACCCAGCTTGCAAAAGTGCTTGAAAGCCACTTTGGCATCCAACGTGTAGTCGTAGTTCCTGGTGATTACAATGAGGATCATACAATCCTAACCATGCTCGGCAAAGAAGCAGCATTGCAATTTATGTCGACTGCTTTTGATGGGCAAGTTGTAGCTGTCACTGGTGGAAAATCTGTTGCCTCACTTGCGCAGTTTTTACATCCTTTAGACGGACAAAAGGATATCACTTTTGTCGCTGCACGCGGGGGGATTGGACATGAAATGCAAATGCAGGCCAATACACTTGTTGCAACATTTGCCATGCAAATGGAAACACAATATCGTACTTTATTTTTACCCGAGCATTTAAGTGAGCAAGCTTATCAAGCGATGCTAACAGAGCCGATGGTTACAGAAATGATGGCCTTCTATGATCAAGCAGATTGCGTCATTCATGGGATTGGCTCCGCAGAGGAAATGGCTATTCGTCGTAACTCATCTCCTGAGGATTTGCGAATTCTTGAGGAAAAAGGTGCTGTGAGTGAGGCTTTCGGCTATTATTTCAATGCCGATGGAGAAATAGTACATCGTATACGCACAATTGGTATCCAGCTTGAGCAGGTACAAAACAGTGAACAGGTCATTGCAGTTGCAGCAGGAAAACAGAAGGTCAATGCAATGCTTTCTTATTTTAAAGTAGCACCTAAGCAAACCATATTTGTAACAGATGAAGCAGCGGCCAAAGCAATTGCTGCTAAAATATCTTCTATAGAAAATAACCATCTTGAATGATGGCAAAGTTGTAAACATGTCACTCGATCTCAGAAAGTGCTAAAGCATTTTTTGAATGAGCATAAAGTAAATTTTGATGTCTCTATTCATAGAGACAGACATCACACATTATTGGAGGAATTAACAATGGCATTAAAATTAGCGATTAATGGATTTGGACGTATTGGACGTTTAGTATTTCGTGAGGCAATGAAGCATGATGAATTTGAAGTAGTAGCCGTAAACGACTTAACAGATGCTGGTCAGCTTGCGCACTTATTGAAATATGATTCAGTACACGGTATCTATGATGCTGAAGTCAATGCAGATGAAGATTCTTTCGTAGTAAATGGTCAACGTGTAAAAGTATATGCTGAAAAAGATCCTGCACAATTACCATGGGGCGAATTAGGCGTAGATGTAGTGCTTGAATGTACGGGTCGATTCCGTTCAATGGAAGAAGTAGGCAAGCATATTGAAGCAGGGGCGAAAAAAGCGATTCTATCAGCACCAGCAAAAGGGGCAATGCCTACATTTGTTATGGGTGTAAACCATGAGGATTATAACCCAGCAACTGATGATGTGATCTCCAATGCTTCTTGTACAACAAACTGTCTAGCACCAGTAGCTAAAGTACTTGATGAGAAATTTGGCATTGAACGTGGTATGATGACAACAATTCACTCTTATACAAATGACCAACGAATTCTAGACTTCCCACACTCTGACCCTCGTCGTGCACGTGCTGGAGCAGTGTCTATGATTCCAACAACAACAGGTGCAGCAGTAGCTGTATCAAAAGTATTGCCACAATTAAAAGGTAAGCTAGATGGTTTCTCTATGCGTGTGCCAACACCTAACGTATCATGTGTTGACTTAGTTGTAGAACTAAAAGCAGATGTATCGAAAGAAACAATTAATGCAGCATTAAAAGAAGCTTCTGAAAATGAATTAAAAGGCATTTTAGATTACAATGAGCTACCATTAGTATCAATTGATTATAACGGTAACCATTATTCTTCTACGGTAGACGGCCTTTCAACAATGGTGTTAGAAAACAAAATGGTGAAGGTTTTAGCTTGGTATGATAACGAAATTGGTTACTCTACTCGCTTAATGGACCTAGCTTTATACATTGCTGAACAAGGCTTAAACCATAAATAAGTATCATATTTCGACATTTTGAGTAAAAAGTGTGACATATTACTGCTTTTTATGCACAAAAAGTATAGCCTTTATAATATCGAATAGATATAATATACAAGGGTATTGGGAGTAAGGGATAACCCTTACTCCTTTTTTCTAGATTTAGCAGAAACGCCCACCTCTATAGGTGGTGAGATGAATACACAAATTACTCTCTTGATTCATTGATGTAAAATCACCGACTGAATTAAGGTAAAAGCCTCAGTGAATGTAACAGATTTTGAAGAGGAACAAGTTCGGAAAAAATCGGGAGTTAAATACACTGAGGCGTAATTGATACATGTTGATTGCAAGACATCGCAGTTAACTTTTGCTACTATAAAAACAAGTATTACGGTTCATTATCAAAAGTTGGAGAATCATCCTTACACGAGATAGTGACGCTGAAAAAGTACCAAAATGACTATTCAATTTAGTAAGCATGGTGTAGAGCCAAGATGGGTAAAAC
Source organism: Lysinibacillus sp. BSL11 (assembly GCF_052928325.1). NCBI lineage: Bacteria > Bacillati > Bacillota > Bacilli > Caryophanales > Bacillaceae > Lysinibacillus > Lysinibacillus sp. BSL11. Next base: position 102,019 of record NZ_JAVGCX010000003.1, read on the forward strand.
ACAAGAGTGTAAGACTAAAACAAACTTTGAAGGGAGTTTCTTCATGTTAAATAAGAAAACAATGAAAGATATTGATGTTAAGGGTCAACGCGTTTTTGTACGTGTAGATTTCAATGTACCAATGGCAGACGGTGCTATTACCGATGAGACGCGTATTCGTGCAGCGATTCCTACAATTGAGTATTTAGTAGAGCAGGGAGCTAAAGTTATTCTAGCTTCTCACTTAGGTCGTCCAAAAGGTGAAGTAAAAGAAGATATGCGTTTAACAGCTGTTGGCATTCGCTTAGCGGAACTAATGGGCAAGCCTGTTACGAAGCTTGATGAATCCATTGGGCAAGCAGTGGAAGAAGCCGTTGCAAATATGCAAGATGGAGACATTCTACTGCTTGAAAATGTACGCTTCTATGCTGGTGAAGAAAAAAATGACCCAACATTAGCACAGCAATTTGCTCAGCTAGCAGATATTTATGTTAATGATGCTTTTGGTGCAGCCCACCGAGCTCATGCTTCTACAGAAGGAATTGCTAAGCATATTCCAGCTGTATCTGGATTCTTAATGCAAAAGGAATTAGATGTACTAGGTAAGGCATTGTCTAACCCTGAGCATCCGTTTACAGCCATTATTGGTGGTGCCAAAGTAAAAGATAAAATTGGTGTTATTGAAAGCCTATTAGAAAAAGTAGATCACTTAATTATCGGTGGTGGTTTATCCTTTACATTTATTAAGGCACAAGGCCACGATATCGGTAAATCATTGCTAGAGGAAGATAAAATTGAGCTAGCAAAGTCCTTTATTGAGAAGGCAAAAGCAAAAGGTGTGCAATTACATATGCCAGTCGATGCTGTTGTGGCAAATGAATTTTCACAGGATGCTGAAACAAAAGTCGTTGATGTAGATGCTATTCCAGCTGATTGGATGGGTCTAGATATTGGACCTAAAACGGCTGCAAACTATGCAGAAGTTATCAAAAACTCTAAATTAATCATTTGGAATGGACCAATGGGTGTCTTTGAAATGGACAAATTTTCAAACGGCACAAAAACAGTTGCTGATGCAATGGCAACAACAGCTGGCTACACAGTAATCGGTGGCGGTGATTCAGCTGCGGCAGTTGAAAAATTTGAAGTAGCAGATAAGATGGATCACATTTCTACAGGTGGTGGTGCTTCCTTAGAATTAATGGAAGGCAAAGAGCTTCCAGGGATTGTAGCACTAAACGATAAATAAGCTAATCGGAGGCAAAATGATGCGTAAACCAATTATTGCAGGTAACTGGAAAATGTTTAAAACATTTGAAGAGGCTATTCAGTTTGTAGATGCTGTACAAGAAAAACTTCCTTCCAATGACAAAGTAGATGCTGTTATTTGCGCACCAGCTCTTTACCTACCTACACTTGTGCAAGTTGCTAGTGAGTCAGAGCTGGCAATTGGTGCACAAACTATGCACTATGAAAATGAAGGTGCTTTTACGGGTGAAATTAGTCCAGCACAGCTAGCAAGTGTGGATGTTGACTATGTCATTTTAGGACACTCTGAACGTCGCGAATACTACAATGAAACAGATGAAGCGATTAATAAGAAGGTAGCAGCAGCACTTGCACATACTATCGTACCTATTATTTGCTGTGGCGAAACACTAGAAGAACGTGAAGCAGGCACAACAGAGCAAAAAGTGGCTGGCCAAATTAAAGCAGCACTTGCTGGGTTTGAAGCACAGCAAGTAGAGCATATGGTCATTGCGTATGAACCGATTTGGGCGATTGGTACTGGTAAAACGGCTACGGCAGACGATGCAAATCAAGTATGCGGAGCGATTCGGGCAGTAGTAGAAGAGCTATATAATGCTGAAACTGCGAATGCCGTCCGCATTCAATATGGTGGCAGTGTTAAGCCTGATAACATTCAGGAGCTTTTATCCAAAGAACATATTGATGGTGCTTTAGTTGGTGGAGCAAGCTTACAACCAGAATCTTATTTAACATTATTGGAGGCGGCAGCAAATGCCTAAAAAGCCAGTAGCATTAATTATTTTAGACGGCTTTGCATTTCGAGATGAAATATTCGGGAATGCAGTAGCACAGGCGAATAAGCCAAATTTTGATCGATATTGGCATCAATTTCCTCATGCGACATTAACAGCAGCAGGAGAAGCCGTTGGATTACCTGAAGGACAGATGGGGAATTCCGAGGTGGGGCACCTAAATATCGGTGCAGGACGTATCGTATATCAAAGCTTAACACGCTTAAATAAATCTATTCGTGATGGAGATTTCTTTACGAATCAAGCCTTTTTAGATGCAGTAGCACATGTGAAAGCTCATCAGTCAAAGCTACATGTTATGGGCTTATTATCAGACGGTGGTGTTCATAGTCACTATGAGCATATGTTTGCTCTATTAAAGCTAGCTAAACAGCAGGGGTTAGAGGAAGTTTATGTACATGGCTTCTTAGATGGTCGTGATGTTGGTCCAACAACAGCATTAGACTATATCGAAGAAACTGAAAAGCAAATGGCTGAAATAGGTATAGGGCAATTTGCTTCGATTCATGGACGTTACTATGCAATGGATCGTGATAAACGTTGGGATCGTGTTGCACTGACTTATAATGTACTGGTGGATGGCGTCGGTCAAACAGCAGAAAGTGCTAAAAGTGGTGTAGCAGCATCCTATGAGCGTGAGGTAACAGATGAATTTGTCATCCCATTTAGCATTCAAGAGCATGGCGAGCCAGTAGCAACAATTGGCGATCAGGATGCAGTGATTTTCTTTAACTTCCGTCCTGATCGTGCAATTCAGCTGTCAACAGTTTTTACAAATGAAGCATTCGATGGCTTTGCTATATCTGCAAATCATCCAAAGAATTTAAAATTTGTGTCCTTCACACACTATAGTGATGAAGTCAACGCACAGGTTGCTTATGAAAATGACAACTTGAAAAATACAATTGGTGAAGTATTAGCGACGAATGGGAAAACACAGTTGCGGATTGCGGAAACTGAAAAATATCCACATGTTACATTCTTTATGAGTGGTGGACGTGAGGAAAAATTCCCTGGTGAGGAACGTATTTTAATTGCTTCTCCAAAGGTGGCGACATACGATTTAAAACCTGAAATGTCTGCCTATGAGGTGACAGAAGCCTTACTTGCAGAAATTGCGGCTGAAAAATTTGATGGCATTATTCTTAACTTTGCCAACCCTGATATGGTTGGTCATAGTGGAATGCTGGAGCCAACAATTAAAGCCATTGAAGTAGTAGATGAATGCTTAGGGAAAGTAGTAGACGCACTCCTTGCAAAAGGTGGCGCAGCTATTATTACAGCTGACCATGGCAACTCTGATGAAGTGTTAACTTTAGCAGGTGAGCCAATGACAGCTCATACAACAAATCCTGTTCCAGTAATTGTGACAAAATCAAATATAATGTTAAGAAATGGTGGTATTTTAGCCGATTTAGCGCCAACCATGTTAGAATTATTAGAGGTGTCACAGCCTACTGAAATGACAGGACAATCATTAATTGAAAAAGAGGAGAATTAATTATGCCATTTATTACACAAGTTTATGCGCGCGAAGTTTTAGACTCACGTGGGAACCCAACAGTAGAGGTTGAAGTATTTACAGAATCAGGCGCATTTGGCCGCGCAATCGTACCATCAGGTGCATCAACAGGTGAATACGAAGCGGTAGAATTACGCGATGGTGACAAATCTCGTTACCTAGGCAAAGGTGTATTAAATGCAGTTGAAAATGTAAACACAATTATTGCGGAAGAATTAGAAGGTAACTATTCTGTTCTTGATCAAGTAGTCATCGACAAAGCTTTAATCGAGCTAGATGGCACGGAAAACAAAGGCAAGCTTGGTGCCAACGCAATTCTAGGTGTATCCATGGCAGTTGCACATGCTGCGGCAGATTATTTAGATGTACCTCTTTATCAATATCTTGGTGGGTTCAATTCTAAGCAATTACCAGTACCAATGATGAACATCCTAAACGGTGGTGCTCACGCAGATAACAATGTAGACATTCAGGAATTCATGGTTATGCCTGTTGGTGCAGAATCATTCCGTCATGCATTACGTATTGGCGCGGAGATTTTCCATAGCCTAAAAGCTGTTCTAAAAGCAAAAGGCTACAACACAGCAGTAGGTGATGAAGGTGGTTTCGCACCAAACTTAGGCTCTAACGAAGAAGCAATTACAGTGATCTTAGAAGCGATTGAAAAAGCAGGCTACAAACCAGGTGACGAAGTGAAACTTGCAATGGACGTAGCATCCTCTGAACTATTCAATAAAGAAGATGGCAAATACCACTTAGATGGTGAAGGTGTTGTCAAAACTTCTGAAGAAATGGTTGATTGGTACGAAGAGTTAACAAATAAATACCCAATCATTTCAATTGAAGATGGCTTAGACGAAAACGACTGGGCTGGACACAAGCTATTAACAGACCGTATCGGCAAACGCGTACAATTAGTAGGTGATGACCTATTTGTAACAAATACGAAAAAATTATCAGCAGGTATTGAGCAAGGTGTAGGAAATGCAATCCTGATCAAAGTAAACCAAATCGGTACGTTAACTGAAACATTTGAAGCAATCGAAATGGCCAAACGTGCAGGCTACACAGCGGTTATTTCTCACCGTTCTGGTGAATCAGAAGATGCGACAATCGCTGATATCGCTGTTGCAACAAATGCTGGTCAAATTAAAACAGGTGCTCCATCACGTACAGACCGTGTAGCTAAATACAACCAACTTCTTCGCATCGAAGATCAACTTGGTTCAACAGCAGAGTATCTTGGTTTAAATTCATTCTATAACTTAAAATAAGTATTTGATTGAAGCGAAAATGCTTTGAACTTAGTAAAACACAGCTTTTATATTTGAACCTCTGATTTATAAGTGTGATAAACTCTTGTAGATTGGGGGTTTTTTCGTGCTTATTAAAGATTTGTTGAAAGAATTTACATTCGCATTACAGATTAAAAATTATTCAATCAGAACAACAGAAATTTATAACTACAATACAGCTCACTTCATTCAATATCTTAAAAAATATATTCAACATCAATTAATTATTGGTAAAAAGGCGACTTACCTTAATTAAGTCGTTGGGGTGTTTTACACGTATTTGGTTGCGGAAGAATATGTCACTTAAACATCATGGCACACTCAGAATCGTTGTGTGATGAACCTTGGTGAAAAGGATACGAATTGTAATCGCACCCTTAGAGAGCAACTATGACGGACTTACCTATATTAACGCATACAAAATTGTATTAGTTGTATTTAATCAACGAACGCAATTTTGCGTTGGTACCTACTGTATACAATGTACATACCATTATCTACGAACAGGGTTTTTCATTAAAACTTATTTCAATATTCTGCTATTATTATCCTAATTACATAATATAAACCAATACATAATGATATAATGATATAAATGACAATGAGGAGTTAATGACATGAAGAGAAAAACAAAATCTGCAATTGTTATCATTGTAATATTGGTCATTTTTGGAGGGATTTTTGGTTACATTAAATCCACCGAACAAATGGAAAAACCTGTTGCCAAAAAAGAAAGAGCCACTATTGTTGTTGACGGAGCACCGCTTGAAGATAAAAAAGTTACAAAAGAAGAATTGCTTTATCCTGACAATTTAGTGGAAAGCAAAGTAAATGAAACCATCCATAGCATGTCCCACCAAAAAGTGAAAGCTGCTTCTCAATGGGGTCGTGAGCGAATAACACAAGAAAAAGTTGACCGATTGTTAACTGTAGTTAAAATGAACGATTATAAATATAAAGAACTTTATATTTCAATATTGGAAAGATGGTCGAAAGGTGATTATTCAAACGCCGTTGACGACCATAACAAAATTTGGGAAATGCAAGGTGGCGATGACACGACAAATTCAGGAAGAGCAACACGTTTATTATCGCCCGAGGAAGAAGAGCAGTATATTGAACAATTTTACACAGATGAAAAATAGGTGAAGCTTTGAATTGTATGCAAATCTTTCTGTTTGTAATCATTAATATTTATTACACAAAATCCACCAATTCCTAAGATACAAAAAAATTATTGATGGAGGGTTTTATTTATGAACGAAGAAAGAAGCGGCACAAGCAAGCCAATACGGTGCAGGTTTCAATATCGTAGCGCAAGAGGTAAGGAAGCTTTCTAGTGAGACAGCTACAGCAACAGAACAAATTGAAACCTCTCTTAAAACGATTACGAGTAATATTCAAACACTTATGGAAAGCATGGAGCAAATTGAAACAGCCTCCAATGATCAGGCAGAGCAGGTTCAACATTTTAGTGAAGCCATTGAAAAATTAAATGAGATAACCGAGCAAATGGCGCTATACATACGATAATAAGAAAGGACAGTCTACTATATTAGACTGTCCTGACTTTTGTTATGGCTGTGACCAATGCTGATCTAGTTCTTGATCGAGATAAACCCAGCCCTTCCAGGCAATATGAATCGTATCCATTATAAAATAGGGATCATATTCATGATCTGAAAAATCAACATAGGCAACATTCGCATCCTTTAATACTTGCTCCATTTTATCGTAATACTTTTGACGGCGCTCCTCAGGATAGCCATTATAATCATACCAATAGCCATTCACCGGAATGGAGACGAATAGTGGCTTGGCACCTGCATCCTTTAAAACATCGATCACTAGTTGGAAATCCTCGTATTCAGGAGAGTTTGAATAATCCTCTTTTTTTCGTATATCCTTAAACTTTGAAAATTTAGCATTTACAAGTCGCTGATAGGCGCGATCTTCAATCATATAGTCATTGGATACACGCTTCTCCCCATATGCCTCTGCATGCTGCAATTGTTGCTCAAAGCTTTGATTGGCAATGAGCTTGTCATTACTTTTTAATGCATGACCTTTACGTGGGAAAAGGGAATAATATAAATCCTTCTTTTCTAGTAATGCCTTGTGGAAACGCCCCGCGACCATGGCCATACGTCCAGTAATTGGTTTTTCCTTGCCGTTAGACATTTGATATTGATACATGGTCTTTAAGAGGCGATCCCGTTTGACAGTATCAAATTCTAGTAGGCGCTCCATTGCTCTTTTATGAAGATTGGCATCCATCTCCTGATTAAAGGCTAAATCATAAGCATGTAGCATGGAATAATTCGGTGAAAAGTGAAATTCACCCATGCCCTTCTCTGTAAACCACTGTGGAGAGATGATAAAGACCACTTTTTTATCCTTTAAATTCTTTTCTTGTGCTGCGAAATTCAAGAAGTGGGTAATGGACTGCATGCCTCCACGTCCAATCATAAAGGTCGAATACGGAGCATCAGTTGCTCGCGTATAATTGTATGGATGGAACGGATCAAAACGGTTTAATTCCGAGGAGCCATAAAGTGGCATGGAACTAGGCTCCTGCAACATTCGCTCCTGTAAATATGTGCCCTGAAATACAAGTGGAGACATGTTCGTTTTGGCTTGTTCCACATCCTCATTGGATATCCATGCTTTAATCCAAGCATTAGGAAAAAAGACAAAGCCCGTAAAAAGAGCAAATGCAATAAATAAAGAAAGAAAGCCTTTTTTGATCATTGTCTTTCAGCTAATTTCCCTGCTATTCGATTAGGCGTATTCCATTCTTCACGATTGAAATCAGTAATAGGGACAGAAATATTAAAACGATTTTCAATTTCAACTAATAAATTAATTGTCCCAAACGAATCCAGTAAACCTTCTTCAAATAAATCTATATCTGGGTTTTCTACAATAATTTCATCTTCACATAACTCGACTAGCATTTCTAAAACTTGTTGTTGATCCATTAATAATTCTCCTTTAGTGAACAGGCTCTTACAGCCCTTTGTTTAAAATAATGTGCCAGAAAAAATATAGAAGCCGAAGCATACAGCATGAAATGTAATGATTACGCCAATAGCATGCGTCCATTTATTTTTTGGCCAACGCTTATGCTTTTTATTCCAGCGTTCAAATTTATCAAAGCTGATAATCAATAGGGCATGATAGAGTCCATAGACCACAAAATGCCATTCCAGACCATGCCAAATACCCATTAAAAAGAATAGTAAAAAGAAGCCTATATACGAAATAGCAAATTTATTTTTTAGCCATTTTTTCTTTGTCATCCAAAGGACAAAGCGCATGTAGACATAATCTCTAAACCAGAAGGAAAGGCTCATATGCCAACGATTCCAAAAATCTTTAATATTGCGGCTGGCGAAAGGGCGATTAAAGTTAATCGGTGTTTGGATACCCATTATCCGGCTCACACCAACAGCAAATGCACTATAGCCAGCAAAATCAAAGAATAAGTAAAAGCTATACATATACATATACGCTAGCTGCCCCTGAAAAGGTGTCAAATAGTTATACGTATGGTTAGGCAAATAAATAAGCGTGTAGTTGTAAATTAAATAAGCCAAAATAAACTTATATAAAAAGCCGACAAAAATATAGTTAATACCACTCAATAGCAGCTTTTGGTACTCCTCCGAGGAAGGCACGGCATGAAAATCCTTTGTAAAACGACGCCAACGATCAATCGGCCCCGATGATACGGTAGGAAAGAATAATAAGAAATAGACTAGCTCTACTACCGAAATTTTCTCTTTCATCAAGCCATCACGGGTTTCTAAAATCATTTGCACCGCTTTAAACGTAATGTAGGATACACCAAGGAAGCCAAATAAATGATGTAACCCGAGAATCGGCAAAACCTTTACAAGAATCAAGGGTAATATGGATAAAAGCACCGCTATTATAAAAATGGTTCCGCTATTTTGCTGAAGTCGATAGCGCTGATAAGCCACAATAAGTACTACCTGAAAGACAGTAAATAATACGAGCGAGATGGACCCATTCAATGAATGTCCGAAGATTAATGCTAAGACAATGACCGAAACAAAAAGATTATAGCGTTTCGAAGATTTGCCTCGTAATCCTAAGAGGAAGGTAGGTAGTAATAAAAGTCCGATGATCACAAAAAATGCTATATTTCCATAAGGCGTCATACTGTCTCCATAACCGCCAATCCTTTACGATCTACCTTACCATTTGGATTTAGTGGTAAAGCGTCCATATATTTAAATGTTTTCGGTATCATATAGGCAGGTAAGTACGCCGATAAAAGTGCCTTCAATTGCTTTGTTGTTTTAAAAGCAGCGTCTGTTAATGGCTCACGTAAAACAATATGGGCACTAAGAGAAATGATTTCCTTCTCCTTATAAACAGGTACAACAACACAGCTTGAAACAGGTGGCAGGTTACTGATTTGTTTTTCAATCTCTTCAATCTCTAAACGATAGCCATGTAATTTCACTTGGAAATCCTTACGACCTGAAAAGAACAAATAACCATCCTGCACAAAGCCTATATCACCTGTTTGATAGATGCGATCGCCATCCACGATCGGGAAAGCTTTAGCTGTTAATTTAGGCGCTCCCAAATACCCTGCGCTAACGGTTGGCCCTGAAATAATAATTTCCCCATCTTCTGCTACAGAAACGTTTGGCTCCGTTATAGGGGCAATCGGTAATTGTTCGAAGCGTCCTACTAGCTCTTTCGTCACCTTTACATAGGATACAGCGACGGTTGTTTCCGTAGGACCATATAAATTATAAATTGTTGCCTGTGGAAAACGGAGCATCAACTCGTTACATACCGCTATCGGTAAAACCTCTCCGCAAAATAAAAAAGTATCCAATGCAGGCATGAGTTTTTGATCCCATTCTTTGTTCATCAAACACATCCTGGCAAAAGAAGGTGTAGAAGTCCATACACGAGTATTTGACGTCGCTAATGAATCAAACAATGCTTTTGGATTAGCAATTTCTTGCTGTGTAATCGCATAAAGTGTGTGTCCACCAACAAGAGCTGGGTAGAGATCCATAACAGATAAATCAAAGGAATAAGGTGCTTGGTTTAAAAATACGCCGTCTTCCTGTAAAGGGAAGTGATCCTGCATCCACATTACAAAGTGTGTTAGATTACTAGCTGTTATTTGTACCCCTTTTGGTTGACCCGTTGAACCAGAAGTGTAAATAATATAATGGATATCCTCATCATGAACCCATGTTGCGGATGATAGGATCACGTCCTTTGAGGAGGCATCCAGAATATCATGCACTGCCATAACTGGAAGGTTCATCTGCATCTGTAATAGCTCTGTTGTCAATACTAAACCTGCTCCAGAAGCTTCTGTAATGAGTTGTAATCTTTCCGATGGTGTTGATGAATCAACAGGTACATATGGATGGCCAGCCTTTACAGATCCGATAAACGCAACAATTTGTAGGGGGGACATATGTCCATAAATGACAATAGGTTGTTGTCTCCGCAACTTAAGCTTCATTAAATAATCGGCAAGACGATCCGATAAATGCCAAAGCTCGCTATAAGTTAAGGAGGCATTGTGTGTCTGATAAGCAGTTTTTTGTGGCTGCTGGATGGCCACACGTTCAATAGCTGCCAAAATACTTAACATTTTTTAATCTCCTTTATTTAAAATTCCGTATATATAAATGGTCCAGCGTTCATATCATGGAAGCCATGTATAAGAAACAACAGTACCAAAACAATCAAATAAAACATCGTGAAGCCAATGAAGCGTAAATACTCATTATTTTTGATGGATTGCATTTGTCCACCTCCAATGAAAAAAAGTATAGGATTAAACTTTCAAAAAAATAGTAATTTACTAGTTAAAAATCCTTACCTTATGTTTTTAACACTGATTTGACGGAATGTGGAGAAAAATGTTGCTGAATTAAGATGAATTCAGTAAATCATAAGATTAATTTAAGGTAAATTTAAGGTTTTGGGGGGATATGTAGAGTTTACAAATTATTGGCTGGTTTACTTATGTAAAAAAAGCACGAACATAAGGGAATAATCTCAACTTATGTTCGCGCTATTATTTTTATTTCACTTGATTAATAACTTTTTTAGATACATAAAATTCAGAGCCATTGTAGACATTGATTGTATCAAATGTATGAGTCTTTGCCGTGTTTGAGGAAGTTTGTTCATACGTCATCGTGTTTTTGTTGACTGGAATTTTCACTGTGACATCTGCTTTTTGCGCAATAAATGTTGGATTTTCTTTATCCGATAAGTCGATTTTTGTTGTAAATCCTTTTTCCGTAAATGCCTTCGTTGCAGGCACATATAAATCATTTGTTAATGTGTTTAAGTCAAAGCCCATAAAGCGTGCCATTGTATGAGCTAAATCAGTGTTTTCTACTAATCCTGTCAATTTATAAGGACCAAATGAATATAAGAATACATCTTCACCCGTATGGCCACCTGTTGTATAACCGATGTTTGCACGATTGGCTAGCATTTTTACCATTTCACTACCTAAGTCTTTAGCAGACTGTAATGTTTTAAGCTCGTCCTCCGTTAATGAATCTAAGCCATAAAGAGCAGCGACCTCAACTAAATTAGAGCGATCTTCTTTTAGCTGGCTTAAAGCTCCTTCAATGGTCATCGTAGCTTTTTTTAACGGGTCGATGTAAGCAGAGACTGGAATGCTAGAATAGGTACTAGTAGTGTTAGCGTTCCCCATCGTAATGCCGCTATTTCCATGATCAGTTACTGCAATGACTAGAGTATTACCGTCTTCCTTCGCAAAATCGACTGCTTCTTTCACTGCATCATCGAATGATAATATATCGCTAATGATACCAATTGTATCGTTGGCATGTGCAGCCCAGTCAACCTTGCTACCTTCTACAAAGAGGAAGAAGCCATCCTCATCCTTTTTCAGCGTATTGATTGCTTTATTCGTCATTTCAGCAAGTGTAGGCTCAGATGCTCTTGTTTTTGCACGATCTAAATCATAAGCAAGTGCACTTGGTGCAAAGCTTCCCCAAATTTTTGAGGATTGACTATTAAATAGCTCATCGCGCGTTTTAACGAGATCATAATTTTTTTCATTCAAAACCTTGATTAAATCCTCGCCATCTTGACGAGCATTTTTTGATGTGCCTGGTGATAGTGATTCCAGACCACCGCCTAAGACAACATCAATATTTTGATAAACCTGCTGCTCTGCAATATCCCCATATTGACTTCTATTGTTGACATGGGCAGAAAAACCAGCTGGTGTAGCATGTTGAATTTCGGAAGTAGAAATTAATCCAGTAGCCTTACCTTGCTGCTTAGCTCCTTCTAGCACATTGGCTACAGGGCGGAAGGCTTCATCCTTAGCGATTTGCGCTAATCCAGGGGAGTTGATCACAGATGGGAGAACACCTATATATTTATCGTTCGATTTATGGCCAGTTGCTAATGCTGTCGCAGCAGGCGCGGAATCGGTAATGGCAGATTCAGCAGAATATGTGCGCATAGCACCTGATAAAATTTCATCCATTGCTAGGCTTTCACCTTTATACCAGCGGGAAAGGGTGACAGCATTATTACTACTACCATCCATCACAAGCATAATGACATTTGTCGGTTTCTTTACTTCGGCTGCATGTACCTCTTGCTGTGAGATACTAACTGCGGATAAAGTCACTGCACTTGCTAAAAACAATGAAGTCCATTTTTTTGCGTATTTCATGATTTTCCTCCTTTAGATGAATTCAACTGTAAGTGTAAAGGAAGGGTGTAAAGCTAGCGTTAAAGGTTTGTTAATGAAATATGGTAATTATGTAAATGAAAGGGGAGGAAAGAATCTGTGTAAGGGTCACACAGATTCTTTTGGGGCATTACAAATTTTCCTGATGTTGTGCACCATCGATCGTTTCATAATATAAAATGTCTTCTTCAATGTACAAGTTGAGGACTTCATCTTCAAGTAAGACTTCTTCAGAGCCGTCCTGGACATTAATTTTTGTTAAATAACCGGCATTGTCATAGTCACTGCAATAAATGGAATCATCATAAGTAGCTAAATAATAGCATGCTGTTTCTGTAATTTGATTGTTTTCATTTGTGTCTAAATTATAGGAATAGACCATATTATCTTTGATATTATTATAATAAATCACATCATCGACAGTATTGGCATACCACATATCATGCATAAAATCATAATTGTTATTTGTAGCAGTAAAATAATTTTCATTAACCCATAAATGATCTTGGCTTAATTTTTCATCACTGACTAAAAAGTATTCATAGGAAATCGCATAAGGCTCCGCTGAATCCACGTCATTCCACGTTGTATCAAGATGATACCAATTGCCATCGATACTGACTAAATTCCAAGCATGCAGCTGATCCTCACTATAGCCATATACGTATTTCGCTTCTACATCCGAAGCTAATAGTAGGCGATAAGCTAGTAGAGCATAAGCTTGACATACCGCAGTTTCTTCGTTTATCAGCTCAAAAACCGTTTGTCCCTCAGTAGAGCCTTGTTCAGTATAAGTGGCTAACTGTACAACCGTATCATTAATGATTTTAGCACGTTCAAAATCTGTCATATCTGTCGAAATATACTGATCAGCAAAAGCCTCTACATATTGATCGACCTTTTGCTCCTTTTTGGCATCTGTTAAGTAATCAATCGACAACTCTACCAAATAGCCATTATCTATTTCCCAAGCCGTCCATTCATAAGTAAGAAAATAACCAGCTGTATAGGGATCGACGAAGGAAAGCAGGCTATTTAAGTCATTCAGCTGCACCTCAAAATCTTCGAAGTTTAGCTTCCCAGTATAAGGGACTTCAAAGTGCTGTTCAAACTTTGCTACTTGTTTTTCAACTTTTTTAGTGAATTGTAGTAAGGCAGGATCATCCTTAAATAATGAGGTTGAGAAAAGATCATTAGGTGAAAAAGAGGCAGATAGCGCTTTACTTTCTGGTTTCTTCATATCATTCTCTGTATCTTCTGCTAAGGTTGTGGTTGTTACATCCTCTTCCTCAAGAAGTAGGTCAATGGCCTTTGAGCATGCCGTAAGAAAGGGAATCATGCAGCATAGTACTAGCAGCGCTGTTATTTTTTTATTCATTTTCCCACCCTCCAAAAAAGTTCATTTTTGCCATTATAATTTAATTTGTAGGGAGTGACATCCACAAATAGTAGCATAAGTCGACAAGGATGGAAGCATGAGGCGGAAAATTTCCAGCAAAACATAAAGCGAAGTTTGTCATCACAACCTTTTTTTGTTATAATGTAGTCTGTTGTGATGTTTCAAAGTTCGGGAGGTGCAGTGAATGCATACAGTAGTATTAGTTTCATTAGTTATCGTATCATTAGCGTTAATCGTTGTGGTATTACTTCAATCTAGTAAAAGTGCAGGCTTATCAGGTGCCATCTCGGGTGGAGCTGAGCAACTATTTGGAAAGCAAAAAGCACGTGGTATGGATTTAATCCTTCACCGTGCAACAATTGTGTTAGCTATAGTGTTCTTTTTATTAGCAATCGCTATTACAAAAATCTAATAGTTGAAGATATATCGCCTAACCAAATTGGTTGGGCGTTTTCTTTTATCATTGTTAAATGGTAAATTCTCTCTCTGTAGTAAAAAATGAATGGTAACGCAATAACCAATGATCCGCTGGGCATCATCGAGATGACGAGATTGGGTATAGTATGTATAAGTGTTTTAGAATGAAGGAGTGCTTACAGTGAACAAATCATTATCACAGCCATTTTTCTTTCAGGCAGGACCACGTGCTGTTTTATTATTACACGGCTTCACAGGAAGCTCTGCAGACGTACGAATGCTTGGTAGATTTTTAGAGAAAAAAGGGTATACTACATTAGCACCTCACTATAAAGGTCACGGTGTGGAACCAGAAGAACTAATCACAACAGGTCCAGCAGACTGGTGGCAGGATGTTATTGCCGCCTACAAACAGTTACAGGATGCTGGCTATCAGGAAATAGCCGTTGCTGGACTTTCATTAGGCGGTGTTATGGCATTAAACGTTGCATTAAATAATCCTGTTAAAGGCATTGTGACAATGTGTGCCCCTATGACAATGCGTACAACCGACGTTATGTTTGAGGGTGTCTTGAAATATGCAAGGGACTATAAAAAGTTCCAAGGGAAACAGGAAGAACAAATTGAAGCTGAAGTTGCAAGTATTGCTGACAAAGGCATGCCATCTCTACAGCAGCTTCGAGAATTTATAGCCCGCACTCGTCAAGAAATTGACATGATTTATGCGCCTATTTTCGTCGTACAAGCTACAAATGATGAAGTAATAGAGACAGAATCTGCCAACATTATATATAATCAAACTGAGTCACTTGAAAAGCACATCAAGTGGTATGAAAACTCAAAACATGTTATTACATTAGATCAAGAAAAAGATCAATTACATGAGGACATTTATCGCTTTTTAGAAAGCCTAAATTGGGCACAATAATATAAATAGGATTTTCTCATGAAGGAGGGAATATGTATGAAAGACCAAAAAGATACACTACAAAGTCGTTTACTCGATTTTTTCAGCACAGATGATTATAAACCACTAACAGTCGGTGAAATCGAGGATGAATTTGGCTTTGAGGATGCGGAGGAGTTCAAGGAGCTTGTGAAAACACTTGTCCGCATGGAAGGGCAAGGCTTAGTTGTGCGTTCCCGCTCCAATCGCTATGGCCTACCAGAGCGTATGAATTTGCTAAGAGGTAAATTTATCGGACATGCGAAGGGCTTTGGCTTCGTGACACCTGACGTCGAGGGCATGGATGATGTGTTCATTCCACCGCATGAAATTAACGGTGCCATTAACGGAGACATCGTTCTGATACGTGTTTTAAAGGAATCATTCGGTGATCGACGTGAAGGTACGGTTACAAAGGTCGTCGAGCGTGGTCAAACAAGCTTTGTCGGTACATTCCAGGCTAACCGTGGCTTCGGCTTTGTTGTTCTAGACGATAAAAAGCTACCAATGGATATCTTTATTGCCAAAGGAGATACATTAGGGGCTGTCGATGGACATAAGGTTGTTGTTGAGGTAGCAACATGGCCAGAGGATTTAAAATCTGCTACAGGCTATATTACAAAAATTTTAGGGCATAAAAATGATCCAGGTGTGGATATTTTATCCATTTTGTATAAGCATGGCATTCCACCTGAATTCCCAGATGAAGTCATTGCTGCTGCACAGCGCGTGCCAGATGAAATTACAGAGGCCGATTTAGTAGGTCGTCGTGATTTACGTCATGAAACGATTGTGACAATTGATGGGGCAGATGCAAAGGATTTAGATGATGCCGTAACTGTAACGAAAAATGTAGATGGAACTTATAAGCTTGGCGTACATATTGCAGACGTAAGTTATTATGTAACGCAAGGCTCGGTCATTGACATTGAAGCTTACGATCGTGCGACAAGTGTTTATTTAACAGACCGTGTCATTCCAATGATTCCACATCGTTTATCAAATGGCATTTGTTCATTAAATCCACAGGTTGACCGTTTAACACTATCCTGTGAAATGATTATTGATGCGAATGGTAATGTGGTTGCACATGAAATTTTCCAAAGTGTCATTAAAACGACTGAGCGTATGACATATAAGGACGTTTACAAGATTTTAGAGGAGCAGGATGAGGCACTAATTGAACGCTATGAGCCACTTGTTCCAATGTTTAAAAACATGGCTGAGCTGTCGGGTATTTTACGCCGTAAACGCGAAATGCGAGGAGCCATTGACTTTGACTTCAAAGAATCCAAGGTAATCGTAAACGAAGAAGGATGGCCCGTTGATATTGAATTACGTGAACGGACAGTAGCGGAGAAATTAATTGAAGATTTCATGCTAGCTGCCAATGAAACAGTGGCAGAGCACTTCCACTGGATGAATGTACCGTTTATATACCGTATTCACGAAGATCCAAAGCCTGAGAAGCTTCAACGCTTCTTTGAATTTGTCACGAACTTCGGTATTTTAATTAAAGGTACTGGTAATACCGTTCATCCTAAGGCATTACAGGATGTATTGAAGGCCATTGAAGGTATGCCAGAGGAGCCTGTTATCTCAACGATGCTCTTACGTTCAATGCAGCAGGCGAAGTACTACCCTGAAAGTCTTGGACATTTTGGCTTATCAACGGATTTCTATACACACTTCACATCACCAATTCGTCGTTATCCTGACTTAGTTGTACACCGTTTAATTCGTACGTATTTAATTAACAAGGATACATCGAGAGAAACCATTGCACAGTGGAGTATGGCAATGGATGAAATTGCTGACCACACGTCTGAGCGTGAACGTCGTGCTGTTGATGCAGAACGTGATACAGACGCACTGAAAAAAGCACAATATATGTCCGACAAAATTGGCGAAGAATTCGAAGGGATTGTTTCATCCATTACAAACTTCGGTATTTTCGTTGAGCTACCAAACACCATCGAAGGACTAGTCCATATTAGCAATATGACTGATGATTACTACCGCTTCGATGATCGTCAAATGATTATGATCGGGGAACGAACGAATCGCCAATTCCGTATTGGGGATGAAGTGACAGTTCGTGTGGCAAATGTCATTATTGAGGAGTCATCCATTGACTTTGAAATCGTTGGAATGGTAACTTCATATGGACGAACACGCAAAGCAGCACCAACTGTTATTCATGCACGTAAAAATTACAGCGATAACAAAGGTGGACGCAGTCGCCGAAGCACACGCAGTGATGAGGAAAAAGGCGGGCGTGGTGGCAATCGTAGAGGCGGTCGTCAAGAGGATGACCGTGGAACTCGTAGCTCATCAAAGCAAGGTGAACGACGTGAAAGTGAACGTGATCCACGTGGACGCCGCAAAGATGACTCAAGCCCAGGTCCTAAAAAACGCGTGAAGCAAAAGCAAAAGTTCTATGAGGGCATTGCCAAAAAAGGCAAAAAGAAAAAAACAAAACGTAAATAAGCCTAAGCGAAAGTATCCATTGAAAGGGTGCTTTCGCTTAAGCTCAACCTTTTAAGTAGAGGGTGAAAGATATGGCAAAAGGTTCTGGTAAAGTATTAGCACAAAACAAAAAAGCAGGCCACGACTACTTCATCGAAGAAACAATTGAAGCAGGCATGGTCCTAACTGGCACAGAAATCAAATCCATCCGTGCAGGCAAAGTCCAACTGAAAGACTCCTTTGTCCGCGTCCGCAATGGCGAAGCATGGATCAACAATATGCACGTTAGCGCCTTCGAACAAGGCAACCGTTTCAACCACGATCCACTACGCACCCGCAAGTTGCTGCTCCACAAAAAGCAGATCGGCGAGCTAGTCGGTGCCGTAAAACGTGACGGCTACACAATCGTCCCATTGAAAATGTACATCAAGGATGGCTACGCCAAGCTCCTAATTGGCATCGGTAAAGGGAAAAAAGACTACGATAAGCGCAGCGACATGCGCAAAAAAGAAGCTAAACGCGAGATGGAACGTGCCTTCAAGGAACGCCAGCGTTAAAAAGGCTGATGAGAAAGCAGGCAAGTGCCACACTTTCTCATCTGTTTTTTTCTATATTGAAGCAAATTTGTTAGAAGCTGTTTGGATAAATCCAACAGCTTCTTTTTTTGGTCCGATAACACAAAAAAATTAAAATATAATCCCCTTTTTTATCTTCCAAGACATATGTTTAGAAAATTCCAACAATTAAAATTGTAGTAACTACATAATTCATTTCGAGGTGAGTCTTATGAATAAAACAGTTATCGAAAAAATTACGCACATTGTTGGTGAAAAATACGTAAAAAGCTCAACTGCACAGCTCTTAGCTTATTCCTATGATGCAACAGCAAACTTCCAGCGCTTACCTGATCTTGTTATTTCACCAGGGAATGCAGAGGAAATTGCGGAGGTTTTAAAAGTATGTAATGAATATAAGATTTCAATTATTCCTCGAGGCTCTGGGACAAACCTTGCAGCAGGAACGGTGCCTTATGAGGGAGGGGTAGTGATTTTATTTAATAGAATGGATCAAATTGTAAATTTTGATAAGGAAAATTTAACGATTACAGTACAGCCAGGTATTATATCCGAGAATCTTTGTATATTTGTTGAATCACATGGTTTATTTTACCCTCCTGATCCAAGCTCAATGAGAATTTCTACAATTGGTGGCAATGTCAGTGAAAACTCAGGTGGCCTGCGGGGGTTAAAATACGGTGTAACAAAGGATTATGTGAAAGGGTTACAAATTGTTTTACCGAACGGAGATATTCTAGAAACAGGTGGCAAACTAGCAAAGGACGTAGCAGGCTATGACCTCACCTCATTATTTGTTGGAGCAGAGGGAACATTAGGTGTAGTAACAGCCATTACCTTAAAGCTTATCCCTTTACCACAATATAAAATGACGAGCATCGCATACTTTGAATCTTTAGAGGATGCAGCGAGAACAGTATCTAGTATTATTGCACATAAAATCATTCCAGTAACGCTAGAATTTCTTGATAAAAAAACAATTAGCGCCGTCGAGCAATACATGAAAATAGGTCTCTCAACAGATGTAGAAGCAATGCTCCTACTCGAGCAGGATGGTGAAATGTATCAAGTAGAACAAGATGTCAAAGAAATGGTACGAATTGCGGAAGAAAATGGTGCTCTTTTTACGCAAATTGCAAAAGATGCACAGGAAGCGGAGCAAATTAAAACAGCAAGACGTGTCGCCTTATCAGCATTAGCAAAATTAAAACCGACAGTTATTTTAGAGGATGCCACAGTACCACGATCAGAGCTGGCCAAAATGGTGAAGAGAATTAATGATATTTCCGAAAAGTACAAGGTTAATATTGCCACATTTGGTCATGCAGGGGATGGGAATTTGCATCCTACATGCTTAACAGACCTGCGAGATGAAGATGAGATGCACCGTGTGGAAGCGGCGTTTGCGGAAATTTTTGAGGCAGCACTTTCGCTAGGTGGCACGATTACAGGGGAGCACGGTATAGGTGAAATGAAAGCACCTTATTTAGAATGGAAGATTGGTCCTGTTGGTATTACTGTAATGAAAAACATTAAACAAGCCTTTGATCCAAACAATATTATGAATCCTGGCAAAGTTTTTGCAAAAGAGACGAAGAAAAGAGTGGTGGTAGATGGTGGCAACTAATGTTCAGCAGCAAATGCAACAATCCTTCGAGACGCATATCGATGAAAATTTATTACTGGACTGTATGAGATGCGGTTTCTGTTTGCCAAGCTGTCCGACATATCTTCATACAGAGCAAGATGAGGCCCAATCACCTCGTGGGCGTATTGCCTTAATGAAGGCGGTGCGTGATGGAATAGTACCCTTTGATGCGTCCATTGAGAAGTCATTTGATTTATGTTTAGGATGTCGTGCTTGTGAGCCAGCATGTCCGGCTGGCGTACAGTATGGTGCTTTGATCGAGCAAACGCGTGAGGCGGTACAAGAAGTGAAGCACGCATCCCTCGTAGAAAAAACAACACGTACAATTGTTTTTAATAATCTTTTCGTCAAACAAAAAAATATGCAACATGCCGTCAGCCTACTGCATCTTTATCAAAAAACAGGCCTACAAAAGGCTGTGCGAAAAATTGGCTTTTTAAATTTATTCCCCAAGCATGTAAAAACAATGGAGGCATCTCTACCACCCATGGCAAGAAAAATACAGCCATTCAAACAGGAGAAACCAGCTACGATGAAGGTGGCCTTTTTTACAGGCTGTTTAATGGATACGCTTTATAAGGAAACAAACGATAAAACAGTATTCTTGCTACAAATGCTTGGTGTGGATGTTATTATTCCAGATAATCAAAGTTGCTGTGGGGCTCTGCATGGACATAGTGGGGAGCTAAAGCGTGGTAAGCAAAACTTAATTCGTAATGTAGAGCTATTTGATTCAGATGATTACACTTATATTGTTAATAATGCTGGTGGCTGTGGAGCTTTCTTGAAGGAGTATGAGAAGCATTTACAGAGTGATGATCAGTATCGTGAAAAGGCAGTTCGATTTTCAAAGAAGACAATTGATATTTCAAGCCTGCTTGTCAAAGCTGGTCTGCTTGATTATTTAGCAACCTTGCCACAACAAGCGAAGCAAACACTTGTAACGTATCAGGATTCCTGTCATTTACGCAATGTCAATAAAGTCTTCAATGAGCCAAGAATGATTTTACAGGCGCTACCGAATGTCCTTTTCACAGAACTGCCAAATGCCAACACATGTTGTGGTTCAGCAGGAATATATAATTTATTGCAACCTGCATCAGCTAATGCCATTTTAGCTACAAAAATGGCAACGATAAAGGCGCTACAGCCCACAGTTATCGTTACGGCCAACCCTGGTTGCTTGTTACAAATTCAATCTGGTATCCATAAGGAAAAGCTAGAATCAAGCATGTATGCCTCACATATTGTTGATTTTATCTACAAGAGCATAGAAAACTGTAGTAAAATAGCTAAAATATACTAAATTTTCGGCATAATCAGTATATTAATCTTTATGGGGGGTGGCACAATGTTTGATTTGCAAATAATTGGCACAAAAATTGTAAGAGAGCTTGGTGAGTTGATTGATCAAAATGTTGTTGTAATCGATCATAATGGATTTATTATTGCCAGCACAGACATGTCGAGGATGAATCAATTTCATGAAGGTGCTTTAATAGCCATGAAAAACAAAGAAGTCATGCATATGACGAAGGAGCTGTCGATTCAATTGAAGGGTGTGCGTGAGGGTCTTGTCATGCCATTAGTTATTGAAGATACATCAATTGGAGTAATTGGTGTTACTGGCCAACCTGCGGAAATAGAAAAATATGGGAAACTTGTTCAGAAAATTACACAGTTTTTTGTGGAAGATTTTTTAATGCACCGTAAAAAAGAACGAGAGACTAAAATGTTTGAGCTCTTCCTGCTAGATTTATTAAATGGTCAGGTAAATCAATTGTTGCTAGAGCAACGAGCAGAAATGTTAAATATTGATACAGAGCTCTACAATCGAATTATTATAATTCAATTGAATAAGAGAATCGATGAGAAGGGGGTGGATTATTTGCGTGCAATTCAAATAATCCATCCTCAATTACATATTTTTCAATGGAGCTTTGATAAGCTAGTGTTGCTTGTCCCAAAAATAACGCGTATTCATTTAGAGCAAACACTTCATTCATTTAACCGCAAACTTATAAAGCTATATGATGACGATATATTTATAGGTGTCGGCAACTCACATTCCTTCTTTGAGCTAAATGCATCCTACAATGAAGCAAATATAGCGTTAACGGTTGCTATAGAAAATAGACAAATAGTATTTGAAGAGGATTTGAAATTAGAGTTACTATTGTCCGACCTTGATGAACAAAAGGTTGGCCATTTCATCGGCAGAACAATTGGTTCTTTATTAGAGGAAGAAGAACTAATATACAATCTAGAAATGTGGCTAAAAAGTAAAGGGGGCTTACAGGAAATTGCTGATGCCCTTCATATTCATAAAAATACATTAAAATATCGCTTAAAAAAAATAGAAAAGCTTTTAAAGATTGATATTAATAATAATGAAAATAAATTGGAATTAATGATTGCTATTTTGCTGTTTCGAAAAAGAAAAAGCGTTTAATTAAATACTTGAAAATGCTGTTATTTGTATGATTTTTATTTGTTAGAGACAAAAATCACTCAATTATTATGTAACTTTTTATCCCCTAGGAATATATATTTAGATTTTTCGGAATTATAAAATAATTATAGAATCTAATATAAAAAGAGTAGGGGGATATTTTATGAGGAAATTTTTAAAAGGGAGAAATCTTCTCTTGGCTATGCTCTTGATCGTATCAGCAATACTAGCTGCCTGTGGTGGTAGCAGTAGCGGGGATGCTGATGATAAAGAAAAGTCATATAAATTAAAAATGTCTGTCACAGTATCAGATTCATCAACATGGTATGAGGCAGCAAAAAAACTGGCAGATGATATGGATAAAGAAACAGATGGTCGCGTTAAAATTGAAGTATTTACGAATGAACAATTATCTGGGGGAGATTCGGGTAAGGCTGTTGAAGGCTTAGCAAAGGGTTCAATTGATTTAACATTTAACTCTACGATTATTTATTCGATTTTAGATCAACGTTTTGGTGTGACAAGTGCACCTTTTTTACTTAAGGATCATTCAGAGGTAGATAAAGTGTTTAATGGAGAAGGGGGAGAAAAGCTTAAAGAACTTTTAGCTGAAAAGGGTGTACAAGCTTTAGGCTATGGAGAGAATGGTTTCCGTCAATTAACGAATAGTAAGCGTGAAATTAAGCTACCAGAAGATTTAAATGGATTAAAGATTCGTATACCTGGTATTACCATGTACACAGATTTATACCGTTCATTAGGAACAGATCCTGCAACAATGACATTCTCAGAAGTGTTTACAGCATTGCAGCAAGGAACGATTGATGGGCAAGAAAATCCTATTGATGTTATTGCTTCGTCAAAGCTTGACGAAGTTCAGGATTACTTAACATTGTGGAACTATTCATATGATCCATTAGTGTTAGGTATGAATAAAAAGCTCTATGATTCTTTAAGTGATGCAGACCGTGAATTATTTGATCGCCTGGGTAAAGAGGCAGCTGCATATCAAGTGAAAATTGCACGTGAAAAAGAAGCATCACAAATTGAAGATTTAAAAGCTAAAGGAATGAATGTTTATACGCCAACAGATGCAGAATTGGAAGCGTTTAAAAAAGCTGTTCAGCCTATTTATGATAAATATACGGATATTTGGGGAGAAGATTTATTGAAAGCGTTTACGCCATAAGGGGGAAACATATGAAATTCTTAGACTATTTTGAAGAGATTATATTAAGCGTTACATTTGCAGCGATTACATTTATAACATTTGTAAACATTGTTTCTCGTAATTTAGTCAACTTATCCCTTTCTTTTACAGAAGAAATCACAGTTAATTTGTTAGTATTGCTTACATTTGTTGGTACAGCATTAGGTGTGCGTAGATACGCACACCTTGGTTTTACCTTATTGTTTGATAAAGGGAATAAGCTGACAAAAAAGGCAATTGTCATTATTTCATCAGTAGCAAGTGGTGTATTGTTTGCAGTATTACTTTATTACGGCATTGATATGGTATTGTTCCAAATGGAGATTAATCAAACAACACCGGCATTAGGAATGCCGCAGTGGATTTTATCTTCTGCCTTACCACTAGGTGCATTACTATGTTTAATTCGTACAGTTCAAGCGATGGTTGAAGAATATAAAGCGGTAAGTAATGAAGGGAATGGAGCGGAAGGAGATGAGCTAGCATGATAGCATTATTACTTTTTGGCTCCTTTATCGTGCTCGTATTTTTAAGGGTACCCATTGCTGCGTCCTTAGCAGTAGCTTCAATGATAGTGCTATTTACATCACAAGGGCTATCTGGATTTGAGGCATTAACAGATATTATGTATACGAGCGTGGCAAAGTTTACGCTATTAGCGATTCCATTCTTTATTTTAGCGGGTGTCATTATGGACCATATCGGAATTTCTAAGCGTTTAATCGATTTTGCACAAACATTAGTTGGACATCGTAAAGGTGGGATTGTTCTTGTAACGGTATTAGTAGCAATTTTCTTCGCTGCTATTTCAGGGTCTGGTCCAGCCACAGTTGCTGCCATTGGAGGTATTCTCATTCCGGCAATGGTGAAAAATGGCTACCGTAAAGAAACTGCTGGGGGATTAGTGGCGAGTGCGGGTGCGATAGGTATTATTATTCCCCCATCGATTGCCTTCATTATTTTTGCAGTAGTAGCAGGAGATCAAATCCCAATTACAATTAACCGTCTTTTTATGGCAGGGGTTATACCAGGTATTTTAGTAGGGATCGGTTTATTTATTGCTGGAATGTACGTTCGTAAACGAGACATTAAAAAAGGTATTTTTAATGACTCTGTGGAAGCAGTTAAGCAAAAAAGTACAGGAAAAGAACGCTGGGATGCATTTATTAAGGCACTTCCTGGATTAATGATTCCTGTCATTATTTTAGGTGGAATCTATGGAGGGTTTTTCACACCAACAGAAGCGGCAGTTATTGCGGTTGTATATGGACTAATTGTAGGACTGTTTATCCATCGAAAAGGCTACATAAAAATGATGTATCGTATTTTTATTGAATCGGCGTTACAAACAGCAGTTGTAATGATTATCGTAAGTGCCGCCTCTGTCTTTGCCTATATTGTCACAACAGAGCAAATTGCCTCAACTATTTCAGATACCGTTTTAGGTTTAACAGATAATAAAATCATTATTTTACTACTAGTAAATATTATTCTATTAATTGCTGGTGCATTTATCGATGCCATTTCTGCGTTTTATATATTTGTCCCGATATTACTTCCAATTATGTTAATGCTCGATGTAGACCCGGCTGTATTTGGCGTGTTTATGACGATTAACTTAGCAATCGGCTTATTTACACCACCTGTTGGCTTGAATTTATATGTTGCTGCCAGTATTTCAAAGGCCAATATCGTTCAAATTTCAAAAGGGGTGGTCCCGTTTATTGTTGCTTCGGTTATCGTTTTATTACTTGTAACCTATATACCTTCTCTATCAACATTTTTACCAGATTTATTAAATATTAAATAGCAAAGGGGAAAACTATGATGACATTAAAAGATGATGTAGCGATTGTTACAGGAGCAGCAAGTGGTATTGGACAAGCAGTTGCGGTCCAGCTTTCAAAGCAAGGGGTACATGTTGTTTTAGTTGACTTAAATTCATGTGAGAAAACAATTGAAAAACTAGCACATGATAGCTATTTAGAATGCTTAGGAGATATTCGTGATGCAGAGTTTGTGAAAGCAACAGTCAATCGCACAGTTGAAAAGTATGGAGAGATTCATATCTTGGTGAACAATGCTGGGACATGTAGCCGAAAAAATATTGAAACAATGACTTTTGAGGAATGGTCGCGTGATCTTGATACGAACTTAAAAGCAACGTTTATGTTTACCCAGGCATGTGTGTACCCACATATGAAGGATGCACAATATGGTCGGATTATTAATATTAGCTCAGTTTCAGGTTTAAACGGCGGTGTTACCTCTGGCGAAGATGGTACAGGTCGCTCAGGTCCAGCTTATGCTGCATCAAAAGGAGGGGTTATTGCCCTTACGAAATGGGTAGCAAAAGAGCTTGGCCCACTTAATATTACTTGTAACTCTGTGGCACCAGGCGCAACCTTAACAGGTATTACAACAGGGGTTCCATACAATTTAGATCAGCAGGTTATTAAGCGTATCGGCACACCTGATGATATTGCAAGTGCTGTCTTATACTTTGCATCGAGGGAGGCTAGCTATGCAACTGCTCAGGTGTTAAAGGTAGATGGAGGGATTAGTATTGGATAATTCTCGTTGGCAAGCTTTGTATGACCGACCTACGGATAGAATTATCGGAAGATTGAAAGCAGGAACGGATTTATTTACAGGGATAAAAGAGGTTTGCAATCACTTTGGGGTAAAGGGAGGGCAATTTCAATGCATGGGATCCCTAAAGCAGGCTACCTATGTCCAAGTTCAAAGAGGTGAAAAGCAAGGGACCATTGTTTATTCACCAAAACGGCAAACTACCTCTCCGGTCGAACTTATTTCTGGTTTAGGGTTTATTGGAATAGATATGGAGACGAATGATTTAGATATTCATTTCCATGGATCTTTTGTCGATTGTGATCAACATTTTACTGGTGGTCATTTTCTTGAAGGAGAAAATGAAATCGCTATCACAGTCGAATTCATCCTCTATCCATTAAGAGAGGCGATACCGAAAAGACGGAAGGATCACCAATTTGGGGTTCTAATTTTTCATTTTGATGAATAGGGGGGGAAGATAAATGAGTACAATTGGCCAATTAGCACTGAAATCGGCTCGAGCGTATCCAGATAAAATAGCAGTTAAATTCAAAGATCGTGCGATTTCCTATACCAATTTGATGGAACGGGTCTATGCTCTAACAGCTTATTTTAAAAGCCTTAACTTACAAAAAGGAGAGCGCGTAGGTATTTTAATGTCAAATCGATTAGAGCATATAGAGCTTGATGTAGCTGTTTCTTTATATGGTCTTATTAAAGTCCCACTTAATTACCGATTGCATCCGAAAGAACATGAGTATCAGGTGAAGGATTCAGGCATGAGTCTGATGATTGGTGAAAAATCATTAATTGATCCGCTACATATTGACTTTCCAATTCTTTATTGTGGAGAACCGTATGAGCTAGTAGTGAAACAGTTTAAAGGGCAATCCCATGAAAATGAAGTGAACGAAAATGATACGATGGCCATTATGTATACTTCAGGAACGACAGGTAATCCGAAAGGCGTTATGCTATCACATCGCAATATGGTTAGTGGAGCCCTATCCTTAGCAATAGCGTGTGAAGTTGACTATACGGATATGCTTGGTCACGTCGCACCACTGACACACGGGGCAAACTTTTTAAGTCATGTGGCATGGCTCTATGGCTTAACACAAGTTATTTACGATAAATTTGAGCCAGAGCAATTTGTTCATTTATTAGAGCAGGACCGTATTTCAATCATTTTCCTAGTCCCAACGATGGTCAACCTAATGATTCAGCACGATCAGTTCAACCCGCAGAAGCTTCGTACCATTAAATCGATTAATATGGCAGGCTCCCCGATCGCTGCCGCTAAGTTGCAAGAGGCACTAGATAAAGTAGGAACAAAATTTGTAGAAACCTATGGTCAAGTAGAGGGACCGATGTGCATTTCGATGATGCCACGCGAGGATTTACCATATCGCCTTGATTCATGTGGTAGAGTTGGACCATTTGTTGATGTGAAAATCGTGGATGCTGAGGGCAATGAATGTCCAGTAGGAGAAATAGGCGAAATTACTGCAAAGGGCCCGCTTATTATGCAAGGCTATTGGAATAACGAAAAGGCGACTGCCGAAACATTGCGTGATGGCTGGCTTCATACAGGCGATTTAGGCAAGCTAGATGCGCATGGCTACCTATCGATCGTGGACCGCAAAAAGGAGGTCATTATTTCAGGTGGTGTAAATATCTATCCGCGAGAAGTAGAGGAAGTGTTGAACAAGCATGAATTCGTCAAGGAAACATGTGTAATTGGTATTCCAGATGACAAATGGGGCGAATCCATTGTCGCCTATGTCGTGCCAAACGGCCGTGGGGAAATTGATAAGGATGCCTTAATCGAGCTTTGTCAGCAACATTTAGCGAGCTTTAAAAAGCCAAAAGAAATTTTCGTAGTAGAAGCCCTACCAAAAAGCTCCTACGGGAAGATTTTAAAACGCGAGCTAGTAAAACAACATATGGAGGTGACACAGTGACGGTATATGTTCATAGTGTAAGCATGACGAAGTTCGGTAACAATGAAAATGCTTCATTAAAGGATTTAATGCTCACTGCTAGTAAAGAGGCGCTAGATGAGGCAAGAGACTTAAAAATCGATGCGGTTTTTGTTGGTAACTATATGGGAGGTAGCTTAGCCAATCAAGAAATTCTAGGTGCGATCGTAGCAAATGACCTAGGGCTCGGATCCATTCCTACAGCCAAATTAGAGGGTGCCTGTGCATCAGGTGGTATTGCATTACGGCAAGGTATTTTAGGTATATTAAGTGGCGAATATGAAAGCGTTTTAGTTGTCGGTGTAGAAAAAATGAAGCATGCCCCAACCGCCACTGTCACGCAATTTATTAACTCTGCAATGGATCAGACGACAAACGAACGTTATGCGGGTCTAACTTTCCCAGGATTTTTTGGCGTAGTCGCAAACCGCTACTTCTATGAGACAGGTGCAAATAAATCCCATTTAGCAAAATTAGCGTTGAAAAACCGTGAAAATGCATTACAGAATCCATTAGCCCAATTCCAAAAACCAGCAACACTCGAAGAAATAATGAATGCACGTATGATTACAGATCCACTTGGTTTATTCGATTGTTCACCTATTACAGATGGAGCAGCAGCAGTTGTGTTATCTCGTAAGCCATCGGATATTAAAATAGTAGCATCTGCACAGGCTTCAGGACCGACAATGATGCAGGATGCCATTGATTTATTATCATTACCAGCGATTCGCATTTCAGGACAGCAAGCCTATGAAAAAGCAGGGGTTGGTCCTGAGGATATTGATGTTGTGGAAATTCACGATTGCTTCTCCATGACAGAAATGCTGGCCATTGAAGAGCTTGGTTTTTTCCCGAAATTAGAAGGCTGGCTAGCTATCGAACAAGGGAAAACGCGCGTGAACGGAGAAAAGCCTATCAATACAAGCGGAGGTCTATTATCGAGAGGACATCCTATTGGCGCAACAGGTGTGGCACAGTTTTACCAATTAGTACTCCAATTACGTGGACACGCACCAAACCAGCTAGAAAAACGACCGCGATTAGCACTTGCACAAAATTTAGGTGGCACTGGTTCTTATTCGGTTGTCCACATATTAGAAAGGGTGTAGCAGATGAAGATTTATGAATGCTGTGGTGTAGAGTCAGTAACGAAAAAAGTGTATTGCAGCACCTGCCGCCAAGAAATTAAAAACGTACGAGAAGTCCCAGATGAGGGAACCGTGTACAGCTTTACGGTCATTCATATTGCACCAGCAGAATATGCCCATTTGGCACCGTATACTGTGGCACTAGTCCAGCTAAAGGATTCAACAGCCAAGCTAACAGTGCGTATTCAAGAAAGTGTCCAAATTGGTGACCTCGTACAGCTAGATGAAATGAAAGATGGAACATACATTTATCAAAAGGTGAGAACTGCTTAAGGATGGGGATGAAGTATGGTAGGCTGTTTGGAAGACGATGTCTTTCCTGGCGGCCTACTTTCTTATGAATAGTCTACTAGACTTATTATAAATGCTCCTTTATTGAGGCAAATTTCAATTTGGGTCCTGCTGCAGGTGTTAGCCTGTTTTCTCATAGAACATAGAGAAGCTTCTTATCTTGCGATCGAATAAAACAGGAGGTGATGACTTGGCAAATGCAAAGGTTTATTCCATTTTAGTTTTCGTTATGTTTCTTTGGGGCATGAACGTTACATGGCTAAAAGTAATTGTTTCCAATGGCGATCCTTTAACGATACAAACGGCGCGTATTTTTCTTGCAGCTATTACGATTTTTATTATTTTAAAGCTAACAAAGCAGCCGCTTTATATAAAGGGGATGCCATTTAAGTACATATTCATTGGTTGTTTTTTTGGCGTCATTTGTCACCATGTCTTTTTAGCATATGGCATCGTTCAAACAACAGCCATGAAAACAGCCATTATTAGTGGCTTAAGCCCACTTTTCACGGCACTTATTGCCGTATTATTTAAAGACACGGTTATGACAAAATCTAAATTAATTGGCTTTGCCCTTGGAGGAATTGGCGTGCTATTCGCAGTGGTGGACGACATTACTGAGCTGACCAACCTACAGCTAGGTGATTTTCTCGTCTTTATGTCATTCTTTTTGCAGGCCTTTAGCTTTATCGCAATTCGTCGTGCAACTGAAGTCATCTCTCCTATGCTGATGACAGGCTGGATGCTTCTCATAGGCTCATCACTCTTATTAATTTTCACATTCGCTACAAGCTTCCGAAGCTACGGGGCTTTTGTATCCTTCAGCCCGTTCATATGGCTCGTATTTTTCATGTCCGCCATTTTAGCCACTTCCATCGGACATACACTATATAACTTATGTATAAAACACATTGGTGCAGCGGAATCCGCTATTTTTGTGAATTTTAATACCATATTCGCACTCATTGGAGCGGCCTTATTTTTACATGAAATCATTACACTTCAGCAATTTATCGGTAGTTTAATTATTATTTCAGGGGTTATAATCGGCACAAGCAATTTAGAGGAAAGACTTCTTCAAAGGAAAAAAAATCGCGATAAACTAGAATGTTAGAAAAGTAGAGATGTTCAACTTTTCCAAGGTTTCTATAAGAACGCTGATCCAACTTATAAAGTGTCTCTACTTGATGTTTTAAGCTATTTATTTTATAATAGTAACACATGCCAGTGAGCATCTACTCATACGATGTTCATTTACAACCTGCCTTGAGCAGCGTTGTCCGAACGGTTTATAACCGGATTATATCCGGGGACGTTACGGATTCGACAGGGATGGTTCAAGCTTTGGTCGCGCGTCGGAGGGCTCGGCTCCGTCATCAACGACAGTTATATAATAACTGGCAAACAACAAAACTTAGCTTTCGCAGCGTAAGCTCGTAAGCGCTCTGCCTCTCTATCGCCCATGTAGAGAACGTGGGGCCCAACTTTAGTGGGATACGGTCGATGGTGCCACCTGAGTCATCGGCAAGAGATTTCCAGGTTAGCGTACAGGACGCCTGTTTGTCGGCATAATGTTACGTGAATCGTAAATAGGCAAACTACACGCGTAGAAGCTGAAGTATTGGAGTTTCTGGACGCGGGTTCGACTCCCGCCGTCTCCATACATAAAGTGGTTACAAACTTAGTCATATCAACGGTTTTAGAAGCTAGGGATATTGAACGGGAGTTGAACTCTTGTTGAATATCCCTATTTTCATCCCTAGAGATAAATAACATATTTATAACTAATTTTTGTTCATAGACCTTCTAATTCAAATTATGAATTGGGAGGTTTTTTGTATGTCTAGAGGTAGAAAGCATGGTGTATTAGCAGTAAGTGGTGATTTAGTTGTAATGCCAACGAAAATTTACGAGTCGAAACGATATTGCTTAACAATTGAAGATGCACTTGAAGTAGTGTTCCAACAGATGCGTATAGCAGGAAATAGACAGCGAACGATTGAGAGCTATCAGTATATCTTTGAGCAGTTCATGACAATTAATAAACTTATGTATGTAGAAGACATTACAGTTGAAGCATTATATCACTATCTAGATGTACTAAAGGTAACACCTGCAACTAAGTTGATACGATTGAAGTCAACGAAAGCTGTTCTCAGCAAGTTTTATAACAACGGTTGGATAAAAGAAAAGTTTTGGTGCAATATTCACATCAAAATTGATAAGGAAGTCAAGAAAGGAGCAAAGGAGAGCGACATTGATAAGCTCTTAGAACTTATTGACCAGACCTCATTTATTGGTTTCAGAGACGCAGTAGCAATTAAGCTGATGTACAAGACGGGTATTCGTATTCGCACGCTAGGAGAACTTAAAGAACGACATATCGACTTTGACAATCTGTGTTTGAATCTGGATGGCTCAACATTGAAAAATCATAAATTCTTAAAGCTACCGATTGATAAGGAACTAGCTGACATGCTTCAGCTGTTAATCAAAATGAATGATGGCATCCGCTCCCATTTTGGTACTGATAATCATAATGTCTTTATAACTCAGAATGGCTTGGAAATGAACACTAGTAAATCATCAAACTGTGCAATTTCAAAGCAGCTAAACAAGTATTCGAAGCGGTTTGGCTTAGCAAATATCAATGCACATGCTATTAGGAGAGCTTATGCAAAAAACTTACATGATAAGGGAGCAAGCATAGCGCTCATTAGTAAGGCGTTAGGACATTCAGATTTAGCAGTTACAACATAGTATCTAGATTTGGACATTGAAGAAGTGGCTACAAACTTAAGAGATTTTCTATGACATAGTGATGGTTATGTTATCTGTAGTCACTTATTAAATGGGGGTTACTTTACAGCTATTTTACGTTTCACTTACTTTGCCATCACAGGAACATATAATGTGCGTAAAAATATTTTTACGATACGAATGGAGTATATGTAACTTAATACTTGGTAGCTTTTCTCACAGCACTGACTAAGTGTATATGAATAAGAAAGTTAATTTATTAGGTAATTAAAGGGAGAGATATGTATTGCCATTATGCAAAGTGTGTAAACAGGAAACAAAAATGTATTACAGTGATTTATGCGTTTCATGTAGAACTGAAGTTCATTTAGCTGAGTTTAAACGTGTTACGGCTCTAAAAGGAAACTACTTAACAAAAAAAGGATTTGATGAAGAAAGCTCAATAAGCAGCATTGCTATTATTAAATCGGTAAAAAGGGATTGGGGACAGTTGCTGCAAGAATATAATTTGGTTGATGCATTGTATGAATACGCAACTATTGAATACGAACAGTTAGCTTATATGAATAGAAAGGCTTCAAGTACACAATTTACACGAGAACATCCTTATTTAGGGCAGTATGTATTTGCAAGCATTTTAAATATAAAAAAGATACGAAGAAAATTAGGATTTATTAATGAGAAATATGCAGGTATGTATAATGAAACATTATTATTAAAATGGAATTTTGATAATGTCAAATCGATAACTGGTAGAATTCCGACAATTAGCGAAAATTCAATAAAAAATCTAAAATTTTAGCTTCCATCTACTGTGACTATTACGGCTTAAATGGGCAGCGATGGGATAAAGTGTTGCAGTTAATGGTTAAGGACGAAAAAGAGTTAGGGAGCTTTTTAGAAAAACGTGATAATTTGTATAAAGAAAAATCAATTGATGCATTAATGGCTGGTCGTATTCCTCCTATACCAGATGAAGATTTAAGAGAGAATTTCGACGTGTTTTTGATATGTATATTGATAAGTATGGTATTCATCCAACAAAAAGGATATTTAATGAAGAATCAATTTATAATGACAATACGTATAGAAAAAGATATGGTATGACTTGACGAAATATTGCAATCATTAAATTGGTAAAGTGAGTCTTGAAAGATCCGATGAAGTTTTATTTAGTATGTTTCTAGATGCAATTGTGATTTGCAATAAAGATTTAGAGAAGAAATTAGAAGAGATAAGGAATACAGTAGGGCTAAGATAATTAAATAATGTCTTATGGTCGCTATTAGATAGTGACTATAAGACAAAATATAATTTAATAAAAATAAATCACAAAGGAACGAACTATATGAGTGAAATTATTAGAGTTAAAAATAGAGAAAATAAGATCTTAGAGCAATTTGATATGAGTTTTTTTAAGGGAGGGACTTCTACTGAAAAAAATATTAAATTAGCACCCCTGAAGAGAGATTATGATGCTGGGTTAATTACAATTCATTGTGGATGTCTGGAGGAGGAACCATTACTATCGATAGCATACTATCAATCAACCGGGAATTATTTTTTGAAAAAGCGTTCTCTACATGTACATGACGAAGACTGTTATTTTTCAAGAAATGGAAACACTTATTCTAATGTTTCGAGTGAATATGAGAGTGGAGTTAAAGAAGTAGAGGGGAACTTTATACTAAATATTCATCCCTTAGATTTTTTAAAACAAGAAACTAAGGATAATTGTAATGCCAGCAGCAGTTCAAAAAATGGGGGATATATTCGAAAAAGTATACATTACTTATCGATATTTTCTTTATTAAATACGATAGGTAGTCATGCCTGGAACCGTTATATTAGATATGAAGCAGGGAAGAACTATCCGACAAAAACCTTCGTTGAGATTTATAATAGTATTCAATCTCTTTTAAGTAAATATTGTATTGGTGATTTGCCTTTAAAGGAAATTTTTTATGCAGGCGAAAAGGAGGGGAAAGTCTTTATTATTGAAAAATCAGTTGGTTTTAAATATGGAGCTTTTACTATGTTAGTATTAGAAGATCTACCTACAGAATTAAATGGTGGATATTATATTATCAATGCCTATAATCCAAATAAAGGGGGATCTGAGTTGAGAAAATTAAGGGTACGTAAAGAAATATTAGATAAAGAGATGGAAGCGAGAAGGGGATTAGAAGGACCTTATTTTGTAGGTGGTTTTGTTACGAAACCTTCTTCAAAAGAGATCCCGATGTTTCAGAGCTTTGCTTTGCTTCCAATATCTGATTATGGAGCGCCTATACAAAGTTCATATGAAAGACGTTTATATAACGAGTTAGGTAAACAAAAACGATTGGTACAAAGACCTACAACAAGTTATGATGTCAATTGGAACGGTTTTATTCCTGATGGTATATTAATTGATACAGAACCGAAAACGATTCTAGAAGTGTTCGGTATGAGCGAGAATAATATAATTTATCATCAAACGAAAATAGCTAAGAAACACCATTTTTCAAGTTTAGAAAAATATAATTATTGGGATTGGGATGCATACAAGGATGATCAGATTCCAGCTTTGCCATTAAGGATGAATAAATAATAGATTAAGTATATTTAAATTAACTACTAAGAAATAATATGTTGATTATTGGTCGCATATTATTTTATTAACTCACATTTTAGAGAAAAAACCGCTATATTTTCATTTAGTTTTATCATTTGGATGAATTTGTGAAGAGCCGCTCCAAAGCTATTACATCCTTTGACATTATGACCTTCTTTGGAAGTTTTTCACGCTGGAGTCTTAAGCCATTATCTCATCCAATAGCTAAAAAATGCAATTCGAGTTGAATTCGAATTGCATTTTTATATTTTTGGATAGCCTCAGTAAATGTCTTCTAAAATGTTGTTTTAGCAAACTATTAAACTTATGTTACATAACGATAGTTATTTGGATTTATTAAATGTTTCTTCTATTCTAACGGTTAAGTACTCATTTGAAAACGAAAATGAAGTTTCATTAATGAAGGGTGTTCAAATATATTATTTTAGTTACAATGAATATAAAGGATATTTAGGTGTTTTTTTAATAAAAAAATCTATAGTAATTAGAAAATTTAACAGGTAAGTCGATTAACTAATTTTAAATATTTTCATTAAAGTGGTAAGTTGGTTTTCGTTACGGGATGCTCGCTTTCCGCGGGCAAACAAAGTGCCGCTTCCTTCACATCGATTCATGCAGGATCTCGGTTCCTTGGTACTTCCACTATAATCAACTAAAAGTGCGTAATATACGTTCTTGTTAAATAAAAGTACAGCCAAGTGACAACTTGTTTTTTCTCTAATAAACACACCTGGAAATTTAACTATTAAATAATCTAATTTGGAAGTGAATTAATTTGCAGTTGCAAAACCTTAAATATAAAAATGTTGATGGAAGTCTGAAAGCTTTGGAAGATTGGATGTGCTTTAGTATTGAATTAGGAAGTTATCTTAAACAAATATCTCAACCGATAAAAATCTATATTTCTGTCCCGTCTAATTTACTCTTTTCTTATTTTTTTGTATTTGGTGCAGTAGACTATGATTTTAAAAATCCATCTACAGAAGCACTATTAGATCAATACCTAAACTTAAAAAAAGGTCAAAGAATTCTTTATAAAACAGGGGATGATTGGGTAGCCCATTCTGTTATAGAAGTAAGTCACCTGCCTAACTCAGATACAAGAGCTATATTAGTAAAGGATCGATTAGACTCTATTAATTATATACCGGAAACAAGATGGTTTAATTATGTAAGAATCCATGATGACGAGATTACTACAGTGCGAAATACTAGACTTGTAAGAAATGTATATAACCTTATTGATAATGAAAAGTTGAAAAAATTTTATTCAGAGGAAAAACTTCAATTATTAATGATGCAAAATACACCGCAAACATATGTATATGCAAATAAAAAAGAGTGGAAGGATTTTTTAGATGTTATTCAATTGAATCTCGATGGAGATTCATTTCAATTAAGTGAATTACTATTTGATGGTTCAGAAAGTACCTTTAAAAATCTTGCATTTATTGAACAAAAGCGTTTAGTAACAATTCCGAAAGAAGCTATAGCTGTTTTTGTTGGAAGTAGCCGTGCACTTAGAAAAATGGATGATTTTGATGAACATAAATGTGTGTTTATTATAGATCAGCATGATTTAAATGAAAAATTTGAAGATCTTCAGTTTAAAATTGAGCAAGATTTTCTCATGAGCCAAAGTCATTCAGTCAATAAAAAAATATTAGAATATATGGATGGAAAACATATTGAAATTCCGAAAGGGGTAGAAATTTTTGCCTGGTTATCGTAGATCTAATATAAGCTTAGCAAATGAACTGTTTTCTTCAGCAACGACCGTAAAATTTATAAAGGTTGAGGAAGATTGGATAGGACAATTAATGCATGCCTTGAAAAATTTAAAAATCGCTGTAAGAACTTATTATGAGTATGACGAAATATTGATAGAGGAAACAGAGTTATTTATAAGGGTATGTAGGAAGGTAGTAGGTTCAATTAGAAACTATAGTACCTATTTTAAAGCAAATAATGAGTCAATTGTAAAATATTTTTCATTTACTAAAAAAACTATTTATGCGGATTTATTTAAAAAAAACATAGAACCAATTATAGAAATAATAAAGTATTTAAGAAAACAGGATCATAATGCATATATAGATATTTTAAAGAAAATACAAATTAGTAATGATATTACTGGTGATAATACATATCTTTTAACCAAGCAAAAGATAGTAGATGAATATATTGAAATCAACGAATGGAAAATAAAGGTGATCAGAGATAAAGATTTTGTTGAAGCTGGGATTTATGCTGATCATGTAATTTTTCTTGGGACTTCTAGTTATTTTGATCGGAAGTTCTCGGAAATTTTTTATGGCAAAAACACAATATTTCTAGGTTATTCATGCTTCGAAAATCGTTTAATAAAAAGAAAATCATTTTCCAACTTAATGAGTCAGAATGATTCGATTAATACAATATATAAGAATGTAAACTTAGAGCAAGGCTTCGAAGGCATTGATTATATAGATGCCTTTTTAATAAAAAACGAAAAAAAATCAGAAGAAGCTATAATTAGTCAGTTCGAGAATGCTGCTAATGATGCTTTAACAGAGAAAGTGGAAGTGAAATTAGCGACCATTTCACACAATAACTACATTTTTCTTCCAATTAGACAAAAAGTGAATGTCATTGACCGAGAATCTTTAAAGATAACGCAAGAAAAAGTTCGAGATTTATCTATAGGTGATTTA
Source organism: Lysinibacillus sp. BSL11 (assembly GCF_052928325.1). Lineage (NCBI taxonomy): Bacteria > Bacillati > Bacillota > Bacilli > Caryophanales > Bacillaceae > Lysinibacillus > Lysinibacillus sp. BSL11. The sequence goes on from NZ_JAVGCX010000003.1 coordinate 139,821, forward strand.
TTAGTGTTTCGGACTCAAAACGCTTCGGATTTAGTTCGAGAAGTAGCAGATAAAATTATGGGGGCTAATGCAGGCGAATGTCGAGAAAATGTAGAGAAATGGAAGAAAAAATTGCGATTTAATGTAAGACGTAAAGGAATTGAAACAGTTTCCAGGATTCTAAAAAAAAGATATGGAATTGAAGTAGCTAAGGAAAATAATATTAAAAACTGGATAGGTAGTTACTCGATTAAACCTAGCTGTTTAAATGAGCTATTAGAGGCTTTAAATTTTGATTTGAAAGAGATACAGGAAATAATTAACTCAACAGATAAAATTGTTAGTGCTCATATTTCTGCAGGACACCAAATTTCACATGTTTTAATGAATGAACTGGATAAAAATCTAGAAAGTTTAATAGATGAAAACGGTTTTTATACATTTGAATCGAAGGAATTTGAAGGTGCAACCTTTAACATTGAGGAAGTAAAAAAAATCTCAAAACAGACCTATTATATTCCGGAAAATGAGGCTTTAAAGATTATTAAGAGAAGAGGTGTAGTATATGGAAATTAAGTTAGAACGGGCTATAAAGAATCGAGAAATATTAATAAATGCAATAGAAAAAGAAATAGTAGGCCCAAGTGATCTCAATAATACAACAAAGTTATTAAATACTACAGGTAATACAAAATTTGATAATTTTGATGACTTAAATACAAATTATTATTGGTTTTCAGCTACATTGAAAGAAGAAGTGATTCAAAGAGATAGTCCATCCCGAAGATATGCTGCAGGCATGCTTTATCCAATTCAACTTCAGTCGGAAGAAATAGAAGTTGAAAGTGATGAAATGGTAGGTGATAAGAAAGTTGATGAAAAACAGGCTGGATTTTATGATGATATTGATAAATTAGACAATCAAGATGACATAATTGAAGATACAGGATTAGAGGATATCGCACCTAAAGTTCAGCAAAAAGATTCCATGCCTTCTAGTATGGGCGTTACGTTTTGTCTGGCAAAAGATGTTGAAAAATTCAAAATCAATTTTACCGGTGGTATCTATGATAAGCATCGAATTTATACAGACATACACGCTAAGGATGAAAAAACTGGAAAGGAAACACACTATGATTTTAAAGAGGACTGGTGGCTTCGAACTTCTATTTTTGGTGATGTAACTGTTCTAATTTCAGAGTTTGATTCGAGCAAGAAAATTAGTTTAAAAGAATACGAGTTAGATGTATTTGATGCAGCAAAGGTTAAAATTGAAAAAATTAAATTGAAATTACATATTCAATGTCGAATCAAAGATGAATATATTCTTTTTACGGTAACCGTATTAAATATTACAGAACCGCCTCTTAGATATAACAAGGACGAATATACGGTATTTCAATCCAGGTTAAAAATCTCGGCGGATCTCGGCGGTTTTTTAAATTATCCCAAGATTTCAGAACGTAATTTAGGTCTAACAAAAGATGAATGGAATAATGAATTGTTATTTAAAAATAAATTTAATTATGCATTTGGACACGGCTGTTCAGTTAAATGGGATCAAAATGCTGAAAAAATTAGTGAGCTATATTCTACATTTATTCCAGTTTATGAAACAGAAAGTATGACACCAGATATTACAATAGATGTTGATGGTGAAGAAGTAGCATTAAAAATTGAAATGCGAGAATTAATGGATGTACAAAACTATCAAGAATTACAAGGTATTTTACAACCTTTAGTATTTGGATATAAGAAATGGATTGAATTAGAAACAAGAAAATTGAACTTAAAAAAAGAGTTAAAAGAAGCTGCTGAAACAAATTTAGAATTTTGTAAGGATAGTCTTCGTCGAATGGAGAAGGGATTAGAATTACTAAAGGATTCGAAAGTATTTCAAGCGTTTAAGTTAGCAAACAAAGCGATTTTACTTCAACAACTTAACGGGAAAAAGCCACGTAAAGCCTATTATGATAAAAGTGATACTAGTAAGGCTATGGAGTTGATTATTGATCAATCATATAACGATGTAATGAAAGCTATGCAGAATTTATCTGATTGTGATAATAGTTGGCGTGCTTTTCAAATTGCCTTTTTCTTATTATCTATTCAATCATTAGTCGAAAAAGATTCAATTGATCGTCAAACTGTTGATTTGATTTGGTTCCCAACAGGTGGAGGTAAAACGGAGGCGTATTTAGGTGTTGCTGCCTTTCAAATGTTTTATCGCCGTTTATTAGATCCAAATGATGCAGGTGTAGATATAATGATGCGTTATACGTTACGTTTATTAACTGCTGATCAATTTCAACGTGCCTCAAGATTAATTTGCGCTATGGAATATATTCGCCGTGATTGTGAGAGGAATCTTGGTACAACACCTTATTCTATTGGTATTTGGGTAGGGTCTAAAACTTCGCCTAATACAAACAAGATTGCTTTGTCACAAGTTAAACAAATGAAAAAACCTCAAGGACCAGATAATTTAGTTATCACAAGATGCCCTTGGTGTGGTTGTGAGATTGGTAAAGTAGCAGTTAAAGGTAAAGGCTCAAAATATAATGAGACTGTTCCTCTTGGATTTAAAATAGTAAACGACCAATTAATAGTCCGTTGTCCAGATGAAAGATGCGATTTTCATGGTGAAATACCTGTTTATTTTGTAGATGAAACCATTTATGAAAAAAAGCCGACTTTCTTAATTGGGACCATCGATAAATTTGTTCAGCTAACATGGAAACCGGAAGCAAGAGGCTTATTTGGAATAAATGATTTAGGAGAACGATCTATTTCTCCTCCACAAATTATTATTCAAGATGAATTACATTTAATTTCAGGACCTCTTGGAACGCTTGCAGGTTTATATGAAGTGTTAATTGAAGAATTATGTATCGATGATCGTGGAGAAGTACCTATAAAACCAAAAATTATTTCAGCAACAGCAACTATTAAGGAGTTTGAAGAACAATCTAAATGTTTATTCGGACGAGAAAATGCACGACTTTTCCCAAGTCCCGGTATTGATATTGACGACTCATTTTTCTCAAAAGTGGCTATAGATAAAAATGGTAAGCCTATGCCTGGTAGAAAATATATTGGTGTTTTCACATCGCGTGTTCGTATTTTAATGGCCCAGGTTATGACTTATTCAGCGATTTTACAAAAGGTAGAAAGTTTACCAGAAGAAGAACGAGATCCGTTCTGGACATTGCTTTCTTTCTATAATAGCTTGAGAGATTTAGGTGCAGGTTTGAACTTATTTAACAGTGACATTCCAACTTACATTGATGCTTTAAATAAAAGAGAGGGAATAGCTAAAGATAAAAAAAGATTTTTATATGCTCCATTAGAATTAACCTCTCGAAAACAAAGTAACGAAATTTCAAAAACGATCGATGATTTAAATGTTCCTTATACGCAAAAAGATAATAAAGGGCGTACAAAGTCACTTACATCATGTTTAGCTTCTAATATTATTGAAGTAGGAGTAGATATTGATCGTTTATCATTAATGGGAATCGTAGGGCAACCTAAAATGACTGCTCAATATATTCAAGTAAGTGGTCGCGTAGGTAGGCGCCCTCATGAAAGACCAGGATTAATTGTAACTGTTTATTCTAATCAAAACTCCCGTGATAAATCGCATTTTGAACATTTTAATGAATATCACCAAAGGCTTTATGCACAAGTAGAAACGACAAGTTTAACACCATTTTCAACAGCTTCTTTAGAACGTGGATTAACAGCTGTATTAATTGGCTTCTTACGTCAACGAATGGATATGCAAATGGCATTATATCCTACAAATCGAGAATTGAAACGTGTAATGAAAGATGAACGTTTCATAGCATTTCGTAAGAGATTTAAAAAGCGAGTAGAGCTAATTGATAAAGAGCAGGTTGATATTTGGAAGGAATTATTTAAGACGTTTATGGATGCCGTATTAAAGGGTCGTTATGAAACTTGGAGAGTTTCTGAAACGGAACGAGGGTTAATGTATCAAGTTGGAAATTTAAATGATGGAGAAAAATATCAGGGAAGTATCCCTGTCATAAACTCACTGAGAAGTGTTGATGCTGAGAGTCGTGCATCTATCGTATCAATCGAGAAAGAAGAAGATGAATTTGTCTGGGAGGATGATGACTAAATGCGATATTTACCGATGAGACGGTCAAAATTAGTAGGAACTGAAGGTCCAGGCTCCTTAGTAATTAGCCCAGAAGGTGAAACGGCCGTCGTAGGTGCATTAGATTTATGGTTTAGAGATAGTTATGGTAAAAAATCGAATAACATCGAAGAATTTACGATACATGAACCTCGTTTAAAAGCAATTTTAAAGGTAGATAAATTTTATACGCCACCTGAATTTAGAAAGGCTTCAACAAATGCAATGGAAGTTGTTCCGAATAGTAATCTTGTAATGCCATTAATGCGTTTTCCTAAATGGCATTACTGTAGTTCTTGTCGATCTTTACGAGAATTAGAGTTAGACCAAACATCTGTCTATATAGATTGTCCTAAATGTAATCAAAAAAGATATTATAAGCAAGTTCCTTTCGTAGTAATTTGTGAACATGGGCATTTGTCGGATTTTCCATGGCGTAAATGGGTTCATGGCAATGAAGAGACTAAATGTGAAGGTAATTTAGTTATTCAAATGGGAGGGGGTACTACATTAGATTCTTGGAGAATTGTTTGCGAAAAATGTAAAGATAGTAGGGATCTTCAAAGGGTCACTTCATTTGATAAAGAGAATAACACTAGTTATTTAGGTAATCAACTTAATAAGAATAAGGCAGGAAACTACACATGTGAAGGTGAACGTCCATGGTGTGATGATAAAAAAGAAGAATGTTCAGCAGCTCCAGTTGCAATTCTAAGAAATTCAATAAGTGTTTATATGTCCAAGAAAATTAGTGCGTTAGCAATTCCGGGAGATTATAGTGAAAATGTTGATTTGATTGTTTCTAAAATACAATCACCCGCTAAACACTTGGTCCGTACAAATCTAAGTTTATTAGATAACCTTGACAAAAAGGTTAAATTTATTCGTGAAAATCTAAGGTTTGACCTTAAAGAGGACGTAACAGATCAGGAAATTGAAGATGCTTTAATGTATATTCAATCAGGTGATGAATATGAGTATACTGAGGAAGAGCTTGAAAAACCAGGTTTGTTAATTAAAGAAAAAGAATTTGAAAAACTCACGTCAGCGGTTAATTCTAGGGAATTAAAAGTTGAACCCGAATGGGAGTTTGACCAGGATGAAGATGTTAATGGTAATTACTACAAACCATATTTACAGCGTTTATCAAGGGTGTTAAAGTTGAAAGAAACAACTGCTTTGTATGGGTTTGATAGAAAAGATTATAAAAATACCACCGAATATAGTAGCTATTATCCTTCTTTGTATAAGGATTTCGAAAGCGCACATGAAAAATGGTTGCCTGTAAATGAAGTATATGGAGAAGGTATTTTCCTTCAACTTAATCTAGAAAAAGTGCTAGAATGGGAATCCTCTTCAGAAGTTCAAAATTACTTTAACAGCTATCTAGAAAGAATTAGGCATGTAGAACATCGAGACGATTCAATCTTAAAGCCACGTAATATCATGATACACACACTATCACATTTTTTAATTGATGAATTAGCAAATATATGTGGATATAATCGTGCGGCAATTAGAGAACGATTGTATTTAGATGAAGCTCAGGTGGGCGTATTAATTTACATTTCAGCAGGAGATTCAGAAGGCACTTTAGGTGGACTTGTAAGATTAGGATTGGAAGAAAAGTTCTTTCATATTTTAGATAAGGCGAAAAATAATGCGGAATGGTGTAGCTCCGATCCTGTATGTACAGAATTAGGTAAGACACAGGGACAAGGGGTTAATGGATTAAATGGTGCATCATGCTATAACTGTTCACATATTCCAGAGACATCTTGTGAATTTTGGAATCTGTATTTAGATAGAAGTTTATTAATTGACCCTAATTTCGGTTATTTTAAATAATGAAATAGTAACTGCACACAAAAACTTTTTTTGTGTGCAGTTCTACTTTTTAGGGTGAAATATCTTTTGTTTACATACGGGTAAGTATTGCTTTTAATTCATTAATTGAAAATGCTGGTTTTCTTTTATGTAACATCGCATGGCAGTTGGGGCATACAGGTCTAAGATCTTTAATAGGATCTATCTCGTAAGTGTCGCCAATTGTACTTATTTCAACTAAATGATGAACATGAATGTAATCTTTTCCGATATTACCGTAGAAATTTAAAAAATTAAAATCACATACTTGACAATCATATCCGTAATGATCAAGGCATTCTTTACGTGCTTTTGGGTTTCTTTCATACCGTGTTGTAATACTAGTTGTTTTGGTACCTTCTAAAAATTTTATACGTTCCTTTACTTTAGCGTTAATATTTGAAAAAGGAATTGGTGTTATGTCTTTATGTAATTCCCAAGCAACATATGCAGGCTTAATATCATCATAATCGACCAAGGTACCTAAACCTTGAAATATGAAATTAACATTTTTGCTATCTGTTCTTGTGAAAATATAAACCTCTATTTCACCACTCATTATTCTTTTTAGACGTGGAACATGAATTGTATCTGTTGTTTTACTATACCAATGAAGAATATTCCCAACTAATAAATTTGCATAGTCATGTCCAGTTTTACCTGGTACACCTAAGTTTGCAAAAATAAAGGCACTATCATCATAAATGGTATAACCAGTATTCCAAGCACCTTTTTGTCTATGAATAGGAACATTTACAATTTTATAAATATCTTTTCTGCTATAAAAATCCCCTACAACAAATGGATGTTTCAAAATTATTCATCTCCTTAATTATAAAGGTTAAGTAAATAAATTTTAATCTGAAATCTGATAAAAGTTTTTAGAATGAGGCGCTATATAGAATAGCATCTATATTTTGCGCAGGGTTATCTGGATTTGGAATCTGAATTTCATTTATGGTTAAGATACCTTGGTTTATAAATTGTGTTAAATCTGGTTTTGTATCTAATGCAATGTAAGTACTTTTTCGCATTAATACATAAATTTTTGTATTATTTGAATCATTGTTTAAATAATCGGAGAATACATTTGCTGGATGTTCAATTCCCCACATTCCTCTAATTCTTAGATATGTAATACCCAAGGGATCTACGCGATTAATTCTTCCTAACTCTTTAGTTTCAGAAAATTGAACACCTGGAATTTCATTAACACCCCTTTTCATTGTTTCAGTAATACGTTCGTAACTTTCTTTATCAGCACAATAACAATCCCCATATACTAACCAAAGACTGTGTAAGTTTTCATCTGTTACATTCCCAATAGCATAAATCATATCTTTTTTTTCCCAACCGCCATATTCATCCTCACAATGACGACAGGATTGCTTAATTTTACTGTCATTAGAATATAGATAATTTTTTGGAAATGAACTATTCAGTGCAATTGAGTTTGCGGCTACCTTTTCAATTTTTTTGACTTCAACAGCGGCACCGTGTCTTATTATGAAGTCGGGTGGATTATTAGAGTTCCCTAAATAACTAAAAACTTGTTGATATTTAGATAGTTTTTCATTTGTTTTTTCAAGGGAAGAGCTTCCGTCACAAAAAGCATCTTTAACATAAAATTCCAACAAATCACCGACACTATTAATTCTATTACTACTAGAGTGATCAATTACTGTGGGTAAAGTATTACTTTGATTAATCAAAATGTTTCTTAGTGCGATTAAAACATTGGATGAAGGTATTGTCATTTAAATTCTCCTTAAAATTTTAATTTTAAAGTCGCCATATTGTTTGTATTAAAATGAGACTGAATAACCTCTTAAATGTATAATATGTGGGAATATTAGTCAATTAAAAGTCTGTGTAAAAGGTAGTACTTACATATAATAAAATAAGGTCGAAAGTTTGGTTTTTTTTACTTTTGCTTGTTGAAGATTTATTATGTTAGACTAAAATGCACATGTGTTTGTTGTATTCCATCGAGAATAGTTGCCATTTAAAAATAGAAAACTTTTAAATTTTTTGTTGAGGCAAAGTAAGAAATAGCGTGGAAGAAAGTCTAATTGATAGGAATAGTAGTGAATGAAGCTACAGTTAAGTGATTTAAAGTTATAATAGACTTGATTTTATATACATTCTACAAAAACACAAATTACGGTCATATATCAAAATTTCTATGCATCATATCATCTTTACATAGTTGGGTTAAGTTATTATGTCAAAAGTATTAACAGAAAAACAACTTATCTAGCTAAGCATTTTAATTCGTTGTTGTAAAGGAGCATTGCAATTCTAGTGGATGATCGTGGTTTGAAAAATTTGGTAATCTGATATTTGAAGTGAAATCTGAAGATGATTTAGTATCTGTATTGGCAGGTAAATTATTGTTTGTTAGAAATATATATAATGAAGAAAGTACAGATTTTGGTAGTATTAAGTCTAAGGATATATTCATAAGAAATTATTTAGATATTAAATTTAAAGGCATTTTAAAACAAACACTTTAATTGCTACAAGTGTTTAGAAAAAGTAAAAAAGCTGGCCTTTAGACTGCTCCTCTGATATAATTAAGAACATGCCAGGAGGTATTTTTATGATTGAAACAGAGTTGGATATTAACAACAAAATTAAAGTGGATAAAAAAGGACGAGGGAAATTTAAGCCTGCTCCTAATTATAAATTAGATGATGTGCACCGAGTTTTAGCTCAAAAAATATTGGAAGAAAATACGAAAATATTAGAATCAGATGTTGATAATGACTATTTAAAAAATATCCATTATAGAGAAGATAAAATAAATGTTATTAGTTTATTTTCAGGATGCGGAGGATTAGATCTTGGTTTTGAACTATCTGGATTAGCAGCAGTTATAGGAGAAGAAGAAGCATTAAATGCTTTTTCAAATAAAGAATTATTCAATAAAGTAAGAGAGAAAAGTATTTTTAATACAATTTATACAAATGATTTATTTAAAGAAGCCAATGCCTCATACAAAGAGAATTTTCCTGACAGTATTTTTCAACATGAAATGGATATTCGTAAAGTGAGAAATTTTCCACGTGCTGATTTAGTAGTTGGTGGGTTCCCTTGTCCTGGGTTTAGTGAGGCCGGACCGAGACTAATTGATGATGAAAGAAATTTCTTATATATTCATTTTATTCGCTGTATAACACAAGCAAAACCAGATATTTTTGTAGCTGAGAATGTAAAGGGGATGCTCACGTTAGGAAAAGGTGAAGTTATTAAGCAAATTACGGAAGACTTTGCTTCAGCAGGTTACCAAGTTCAATATAAATTATTAAATTCAAGAGATTACGGCGTTCCACAATTAAGGGAGCGTGTCTTTATCGTTGGTGTTCGTGAAGACCTAGATTTTGATTATGAATACCCAGAGCCTACCCATGGAGAAGGGTTATTACCATATGTTACTCTAAGAGATGCTATAGGTGATTTAGAGGCAAATCCAGGTCCTTATTTCACAGGTTCGTATTCAAGTATATATATGTCGAGAAATCGAAAAAAACGTTGGGACGAGCAAAGTTTCACAATTCAGGCTTCCGGAAGACAAGCTCCTCTTCATCCAGGTGGTGTCCCTATGGAAAAAGTAGGTAAAGATGAATGGTGTTTCCCTGATGGTGAAGAAAATCATCGTAGACTATCAGTTAAAGAAATTGCACGTATTCAAACATTCCCAGATTGGTACTATTTTGATGATAGTGGAAATATTAAAGTACAAGAAAACAATCGTTTAGATAAGCAATATAAGCAAATAGGAAATGCGGTTCCTGTATTTTTAGCAAAAGCTGTTGCTACACCGATTGCTAATTGGGCAATTGATCGTATTCAAACTAGATTAAAGGAGAATACACAGCAATTGAATTTATTTTAAAAGGCAAGTTTCGTAAAGATTGTTGTTATTCTTGACGGTGCGGAATAGTTGAATTAAGATTTAGTATAATAAAGAACTTCTATTAATACTATTTGTCGAACTGTCTATTTAACGAATAACTAATTTTCTTTTAAATTAATTGCACCAACAATTAGTAATAAACACGTGTTGGCTTATAATAAAGTTTGATAAGAAATAATCTCTTAGGATATTTTATCATAAGAGATTATTTTTTTATTATTTCTGGAAGTAAGAGGTGTAGGGTTGTGGAGAGAGATTTTGAGTGGTTATGGGAAAATCTTAAAGAAGGCTAGTAAATATCCCTATGCAGATGTCCATAAAGTAGCAGTTACTCAAGGGGATGGAGGAATTGATATTTGATGAGGAAAACGAGAAATATACTATTATTCAATGCAAATATTTTTTAAAGCGGTTAGATGATGGTAGAAAGAATCAAATTAGAGAGTCTTTTAAAACAGCAGTGACGAAGAATGAAATGGATAATTGGATCTTGTACATTCCAATGGATCTTTCTCATGAAGAACATAGCTGATGAAAATCATGGAAGCAAAAGCAGAATGACAAAGGTATAACTATTAAACTTCATGATGGTAGCAAGTTAATGAGATTAATCAAGGAACACGATTTATATGAGGAATATTTTAATACTGTGTGTATTGATCAGAATTTTATAAATGAAGTAATAAGTAAAGATGAAAAGTCTGAAATCCATAAGAGATTATATGGATTAATCAGTGCTATTTCGACTTAGGACTGTGATTTGTTCGAGATAGTTTGTGCAGTGGATACTTTAGGGGATTTGAAGGCACACAGATTCTTTAAAGGTAATAATTTATTGCATTATTTAGAAGAACTCTCGATGCTTTATTCCTATCATGCAGAAGGTAGTAGATTATATGGAAAGTTATTAAAAGATCCAGCTAAGATTAAACAAGAAACAAATTTGAGACGGAAAATTATAAATGAATATAATAAGTTAGTTTTCTAATTATTCATGAGAAGATTGGATACATGTCCTGATTCTGATAGTATAGAGTAAGGCTTTAATTGTGTATATATATTTTTACGACCGTTCCAATTATAAAATAGTTAAAATTGTGTTTTCATCAGCGGACACTGTCGTTATATATTATTAAAAGCATAATTAAAAGGGGATATTTTATGAAAGTCAATGAGGAAATGCTTAACAGTATTATTTTAAGTATTAAGCCAATTTATAATGAATTGATATCAAAACAAGAAAAAATTTATGAATTCAGAAATTTTAAACCTAAAAATTTTTCATCCTATTTTTGGGTGTATGAGTCCTATCCAATAAAGCATTTAAAATATATTTTACGAATTTCAGAACCGATAGAGTATCCCTTAAAATTAAGTGGAAATAGTTATGGTGTAGATCGTTTTAACTTAAGTGAGATGAAGTGCAAATATGCTTATAAAATTGAAGAATTATATGAAATTGAAGAGCCAATTTCAATGGAGGTTCTTAAATCTAGATTTGGATTTACTCCCCCACAAGCTTATACATACCTGCAAAGAAATGTAGAATTACAAAATTATATTCGATCTAATGTAAATTTAAAACAAATAATACGAAACAAGTGAGAAGAAAAAGAGTTCTTATTTAATAATTTGGAAAAATGCTAGTACAGAGTTATATTATTTTGATTTAACTAATCGTTGATATATAAATTAATTTGAAGAAAGCTTGTTGTGGATCAATTAATTGATCTAATTATATGATTTACTTGAACGATTTTTAAAATATGCCCCCGCGAAACAGATTTAGTTAAATGGCATTTAGTTTGGCATTTAGTAAACTTATAAAAGTGCTTAAACCCCTTATAAATGCTGGTATAATAAGATATCTAAGAGACGGCGGTTCGACTCCCGCCGTCTCCATACATAAAGATGAGCAATATTGTAGCACTAAATAAGAATAAAGGTATCAACATCTGAAAAGAGTGAGGATACAGATATTTTAAAGACATTTGGCAATCAATTATTTACTAAGCTTTAACCGAAATTAAGGTTAAGCAATACACCAATATAGGAAAAAGGTTTACATCAGTAAAATAAGGTATACTATATTTGTTGAATAGATTTCTTTAAAGGCAGGAAAAGTAGGTGAACCAAAGTGGGGAAATATCAATTGGATACTAAAGGTAAGGTGGCTGTGGCAAAGTATCATGAAAAAAACAAGCCAGCCCAATTTGATAAAAAGCAGCAACTTGAGAAAATACGTGCGGCGTATTTGAAAAAGAAGCAAGAACAAACAGATCAATAATTTGAATGAAAACATAGGAAGACTAAAATCTCCCTATGTTTTTCTTTAACATAAAATTGCGGTAGATTCTATTATTCTCCTAAATGGTAGATTCGATGACAGAAAACTTATTATCAGATATCCATTCCTCTTAACATTTCTTGTACCGTACCACCCTAGAATTTTTATTTGCTCATACTCCGTGCATTTGTTGTCATAGGGAAGACACTCTCTTTTGAAAAACAAATGAAATCGTTGAAAGTTTGAGAGAATTATCCATCTCATTTTCATTTTTGTTTCAAACGCTTTTATGACAAGGTCGGAAATGTCATCGATTCTATCAAGAACTTTTAAAATACTGGTCTTTCTTCAGTTCAACTTAAGCTGATTTTGGCCTCTCAAAGTGTTTATTGTGGAGCATAGTGCAACAATCTCAAAAAGTACGATTCGCGGGATTCAGCCTAAGAAGATGTGAATCCCATCACTATAATGGTAGAAGGGTGTGCTAAAAGTCGAGAAACTTTTAGCACACCTTTTTAGTACTTAATTGAACAGACGAAAATGAAGGAGTGTTATACTCCCGTATTTTTCTATCCATCATTTAAAAATATAGTATAGTTATTGTAAAAACCGAAATGATCGAGGGGACTGGAAGAAATGAACTTACTAGAAGTTGGAGTAAAAATAAAGCAGATGCGGAAGAAAAATAAAATGTCTCAGGATGATTTAGCTTCGCAGATTAATTTAACGAAAAGTCATATTTCAAAAATAGAAAATGGCAAAGCGACACCGAGTCTGGTGACCTTGTCCAAGATTGCGGAAATATTTGATGTGCCAATGGCCTGGTTTGTAATTCAGGATCAATTTGATGGTATTTCGATTGTTTCGAAAAAAGAACGCAATGAGACGGTTGAGACGAATGAACTTGGCTATCAATATGAGCTGTTAGCGAATAAGAGCTATATGAGCAATATTAATCCTTCTATTGTTACTGTACATAATGGGGCGGAAAATTTAGCTCCTTATACACACGATAATGATGAATTTATTTATGTCATTTCGGGTAGTATCGTCTTGAAATACGATCATAAATTTTACAATTTAGAAGAGGGGGACTCTGCGTATTTTTCTGGGAAAAAGGAGCATATCTTTATTAATAATTCTGCAGAAAACTCAAAGGTATTAACGATTTATGTTGAGGATTAAATCTTTCTTTTAAACATAAATATTATCGAAAATACAAATTTCTTGTTTACAATACTATTCAGACAATTTACAATTGGTGTAATGTTATTCAACTAAGTTGAATTATATTACACTTTTTTTATTTTTGGGGGTATGGGGATGACTTCACGTATTAAGGGATTTTATTTACTTTCAGTAGAAGAGCGAATTAAGTTAATCGCTGAAAAATCAAATTTAACCAACGAGGAAGTTGAAGCTTTAAAAAGTGGAATTTCATTAGAGCTTGCAGATGCAATGGTTGAAAATGTTATTGGACACATTTCAGTGCCTCTAGGGGTAGCGGCCAACTTTAAGGTGAATGGCAAAGAGGTATTTATTCCAATGGCTACGGAAGAGCCGTCAGTAATCGCTGCGGCTAGTAATGCGGCACGAGCAGCATATGAGTTAGGTGGTATTTTTACTTCCAGCTCGGGCACAGTTATGCGCGGACAGATTCAGGTATTAAATATTGAGGATCCTCATGCAGCAAGGGCGAAAATTTTTGAACATAAAAATGAGATCATCGAGCATTGTAATGGAAAGGATCCAACGTTAGTCAAGTTAGGCGGTGGAGTGAAGGATATAGAAGTACACTTAATCGACACAGCAAAAGAAACAATGGTTGTCGTCCATTTAATCGTAGATACGAAGGATGCAATGGGGGCAAACGCTGTTAATACGATGGCGGAATCTGTGTCACCATTAATCGAACGTATTACAAATGGACGAGTGGTGCTACGGATTATTTCAAATTTAGCAGATAAGCGTATTGTTCGTGCGCGTGGAGAATTCTCGACAGAAATGCTCGGGGGGATAGAGATTGCGAAAAATATTGTAAGTGCTTACGAATTTGCAGATGCTGATCCGTATCGGGCTGCCACACATAATAAAGGAGTTATGAATGGTATTACTGCTGCGGTATTAGCATCAGGTAATGATACACGTGCTGTTGAGGCTGGTGCTCATGCCTATGCTGCTCGTTCTGGTAGATATCGTTCTTTAACAACGTGGGAGCTGAATAAAGCAGGCAATCTTGTTGGGACGTTGGAATTGCCATTAGCTGTTGGTATTGTGGGAGGGGCTACGAAGACTCATCCTGTTGCAAAAGCAGCGCTAAAAATTATGGATGTGCAATCTGCAGAGGAGCTAGCAAGCTACATTGCCGCAGTAGGATTAGTAGAAAATCTAGCAAGCTTACGCGCACTTTCAGCAGAGGGGATTCAATCTGGTCATATGCGTCTGCATGCGAAAAATTTGGCTGTAATGGCTGGGGCTACAGGCGATATTATTGATCGTGTTGTGCAGCAGGCGGTAGAAGAGAAGGATTTCCGTTATGATCGTGTTTTAGAGATTACAAACTCTCTGCGAGGTGAATAATACATGGCGAATACTCCATACAATGGGCAAAAAAAGGTAGAGGAAAAGAAGTTTATTGAAATTTTAGGAGACACGGTTTCTGGCAATCAATTAATTATTTCAATTATTTTAAGCGTTGCCGCAAGCTTTTTAGGCTATCAGTTTGGTCAGTGGGTTTTTCCAAAGTTTGCAGAACCTCAAATGATTAACTCTTATTCACTGTTAACAGGAATCACGGGTATTCTGATTGTTGTTGCTATTAATACGATTCTTTTTAAACCAAAGCGTATTTTAGTAGAAGATGAAGCATCTAGTCATTCTTTAAAGGAAGCATTTGAGGATTTACAAATTGATATAGACGAGGAAATACGCTTAATCGAGGAAGATCCGGTGACAAAAAAGGAGCTTGAGGATTTTGGTATTCTTTCTAGCTTACAAGGCTTGAAGGGAGCGGATAAAAAATGAGTATTTATGTAATAGCTCTTTTATTTGCACTTCTTGGTGCAGCTATCTTTACTATAATTGGACTTATTTCAGGTACAGATGAAACAGCAATTATGGTACCCATTACATTGTTAGTTATTTTGCTGGGAGCGCCTCCTGAAGGGGTATTCGCCTTTTTCATGGCAGGCGTGTTAGCTAAGCATTTAACACATGCTGTCCCAACTGCGTTATTAGGGATTCCAGGGGATACTACGGCTGTACCGTTAATCGACCATGCCAATACATTACGCCGTTTAGGCATGCCGCACGTTGCACTACGTAAAATGATTTCTGGCGGCGTTATCGGTGCATTTATTGCCCTACCAACAGCTGTACTGTTAGGGCAGTTTTTAGGTCAATTTGCCGACTTTTTTAAATCTTCATCAGGCATCATTTTTACACTTGCCGCAATTTTAATCGCATTCTTTTCAAAAGGAAAATGGGCAAGTATTTTAATCATTATTCCATTTGCATTTTTCATAAAAGCTTTAGATAGCGTTAGCTTCGCGATGCTGGATAAACATTTAAGTATTACATTCTTTTTAGGAATTGCGATTGGACCGATGTTTTGTAATATTTTAATGGCGGCTTCCTCTGTTGCTAAAAATGATCTAGCACGCAGTAAGCCAAATCAATATAATCTTGCTCCCGAAACGAAATCATGGAAAGGCTATTTCCCGAATCCATTTAAAATTTTATCGAAAAGGCAGACCATTTTTACGAGCATTACAACGTTTCTTTCCTCCCTTACATTTGTCTTTAGTCCTGTCGGGATGACGTCATTGATGGGAGAAATTGTAGGCTCTCGTACAAAAGGTGCCTATAAAAAATCAACAACGAGTCTTACTGTCATGAATGGTGTAACGGAATCGACTTATATTGCTGAAGCGATTATTCCATTAATTGCATTCGGTATTCCGTTAAGCCCAGTAGCACTTGGACCAGCATCACCTTTATTTAATGCACCACCGATTTTTACAGTAGATCCAGTTAACAACTTATACACGCTCATGTCTTCATGGGACTTTTTCATTTTTGGGTTAATCGGTATTAGTGTAGCCGCTTTAATTGCTTATCCATTTGCGATGAATTATGCACGTAAAGCATCTGTATTAGTATTGAAATATATTAGCCAGGAAGCAATCGTAGCGATGTTCATCGGATTAGCATTTTTGCTGGCCTATAACGAGGCACAATTGCTAGGAGTAGTGTTAACATTTACAGTCGCAACTGTGGGCGGTTTATTAAATCGTATTTTAGGTGTAGGGGCCGGTGTGCAATTCATGGTATTCTACGCATCAAGCTGGATTATGCTACAGCTGTTCGGCATTTAATTAAAGGAAGTGTATCTTGATGAACTTACCAAAAGCAGTGGAAATAAGAGAAGTAGGTCCTCGTGACGGCTTACAAAATGAGAAAATTTTTATTCCAACTGATTTGAAAGTGCAATGGATTAACTTAATAAGTGAAACAGGTGTCCGCCATATCGAAGTATCCTCTTTTGTTAGTCCCAAGTGGATACCAGCTTTAGCCGATCATCATGAAGTGTTTGAGCAAATCGCACGTGATGAAAAAATAACGTATGCAGCGCTTGTGCCTAATTTGAAAGGGGTAGAAGGAGCCATTCAACAAAAGGTTGATGAAATTGCGTTATTTATCTCGGCCTCTGAGGAGCATAATCAAAGTAATGTAAACGCTTCAATTAACCAATCATTACAGAACTTAAAAGCTGTAGCAGAAGCAGCAAATCGTGAAGGTATATCGTTAAGAGGTTATATTTCAACTGTATTTGGCAGTCCGTTTGGTGATGAAGTAAAGCTTCAAACAGTGAAGGATATCATTGATGCCTATTTAGCAATGGGCGTTTCTGAAATTTCACTCGGCGATACAATTGGGGTAGCGGATCCTGTACAAGTGAAGGCTATTTTATCAGAGCTACTCCCTCAATACGATCGTGATTTGTTTGCCCTTCATTTTCATGATACGTATGGCCGTGCTTTAGCCAATATATTTGCAGCACTAGAGCTGGGGATTACAAAATATGACAGTGCTATTGGAGGTTTAGGGGGGTGCCCCTATGCCCCTGGTGCAAGCGGCAATGTATCAACAAATGATTTAGTAAATTTCCTGCATCATTTAGGCGTGCAAACGAATATTGATGAAGAAAAATTGTTTACCGCTACACGATTTTTACAGCAGGCAATAAATAGACAGCTTGATAGTAAAGTATATAAAGTGCAAAGTAATTAAGTAAAAGAGCGCCTCTATAGTTAGAATTAAAATTAGAATTGCATCACCACTTGTTAGACACACTCTACCAATTGGTGGTGCAATTTTTTCTATGGGGAAATTTCCTAATGAGAAAAAATAGAGGCTGTTTAAAGCGATTTGAAATCATAAATAAATTACACATAACGGTTTAACAAGCTACGCTTAATTGGAATCCTTCATCTAGCCAGAAATGATTTGACTGTCCTTGACATATCTTGAAACAAAAATCAAAATGAGAATGATTATCATAAATAATTCTAATTGTAATATGCATGGGAAGGAGCAATCTAATGGACAGGATAGATAACGTTCGTTTCGTGGCAATATTATGAATATAAGCGAACAAATTCAACTGTGGAATCAAGTCGTCATTCGCGTACTGGACATTCGGGTAAAACGAGTTGGAGGTGGTGACGAAATTTGTGATTATGTAACACCAGCAAGCATGTTTATGTTTGTGGCAAATGGACGTGGTGAACTGTGGACAAACGATGAAGTATGGCTATCCGAAAGGTTTCATTTAATACATATCGGCAAGGGGCAGCGGATAACGGTTCAATCCGCTGACTTTCTTGACACCTACATGATTTTATACAATGCTTCTTTACCCGCTTCAGCATTGCGGGAGTTTCATATGATAATGCAAACAGACAATCCATTTATGAAAAGCTGGGCAGTGTCACCATCCGAACCGCTCGTTATGTTGGAGATGCTAGAAACAATGCTTACCGACTGGCAACAAATAGACAATGGGCAGTTAGACAAAGAGAAAAATATGAAGGATGTCCATGAATTGAGAAGACTGAAGGCCAAGGGGGAATTCATTCGTTTCGTACATGCAACGTTACAGGAGCAGATGGAGCATGCTCACGCCCCATCTCTAACAGAACAAGTTGTCCGCTATATCGCAAAAAATTATCGTGGTATGATTTCTATGGAGCAGTTGGCCCAGCAAATGAATTACACTCCACAGTACGTTTCGAGGAAATTCAAAGAGCAGATGGGATGTAGTCCACTTGATTATACGATTCGATTACGCATAGACTTGGCGCGAAAATTGCTGTGTGATACCGAAGCGACGCTACAAGAAATAGCTGCTTATGTTGGTTATCCAGACACGGTCTATTTTAACCGTATGTTTAAGAAACAAACAGGCATAACTCCAGGAGAATACCGCAAGCAATATCAGTATATAGGTTCGAAAGATACAATGAATAAGCCAAATTTGTCCATTGTTGCACCACATCCAGCAATGTATCATTTAAATAGTAATGATATTCATTATCAATTGATGTTGGGTGGAGGAAATGATATGGAAATTAGAAAGAAAAATCTATTAGCAATGGCACTATTGTGTCTGACTATGGTCGCATCAGGATGTGGAACAACACCAGAAGGGGCAAACGGAAAGAGTGGCGCAACAAAATCAAATCAAGTAAAGTCAGAGGCACCTGCCAATATCCAAATGCGACCAATTAAGACGGCACTCGGAGATGTAGAAGTGCCTATACAACCACAACGTATAGCAGCACCTGCCTATTTAGGAACCGTGTTGGCACTTGACGTCCAACCAGTTGCATCTGATTTTTTATTGATGGAAAGCCCGTATTTAGAAGGGATGCTTGACGGTGTAACTGATGTAGGAGATTCGCTAGAAGCACTGGTTGAATTGAAACCAGATTTAATCATCACAAATATTAATAAAGAAGAAGCAGTGGACAAATATTCACTCATCGCGCCAACAGTGGCTATGCCTTATAATAGCTTTGAAACCATTCAGGAGGAAATGCGTTATTTCGGTGATTTATTAGACAAAAAGGATGTAGCTGAACAATGGATTACCGATTTTGAGAGTCGCACTGGTAAATTACGTGATGAAGTTCAAGCTGCACTTGGTGAGGGAGAGACAGTTTCTATCATGCAGGAGTATGATGGAAAGGTATTCTTATTCGGATCAAAGTCTGGACGCGGCGGACGAATTATGTATGAAATATTAGGTGCGAATCCACCTTCAACTGTTCCAGAACATATGCTAGCTGAATCATTTTACGAGTTTTCTCTAGAAATGCTTCCTGAATATACTGGAGATTATTTGGTATTAACAACAAAATCAACGTTGGAGGAACTGCAGGCTGATCCGATTTGGGGTAACTTGCCTGCGATTCGAGATGGAAAAGTATACTTGTGGACTGAAAGTGAGTCATGGTTTAGAGATCCGATTGCTGTAGAAGGGCAAATAGACAATTTAGCTAAATGGATTATTCAAACTGCTAAAACAAAATAAAAGTATAGCAAAAGAACGACTGTAATAAATAATTATCAAACATGATAGAAAAGAGACATTTCGATCTTCGAAATGTCTCTTTTCTAATGTCATCTCAGAATATAGTGTAGATACCCCTATAGTCCAAATGACAAATTATATCCTTTTAATAAGAGAAGGGTCCAGTTTGTATAAGAGTTCAATGTCACAATATATGGGTATCGAACAGGAAATTATTCTTTGGATGACCCTACTAAACATGATCAATATATTTCAAACACTTTGCCAGTAGTTGGGTACGATTGGTTACTTGAAACTTTCTATATAGGTTTTGAAGGTGTTTTTTGATGGTATTTTCACTGACGAATAATTGCTTAGCGATTTCTATGTTTTTCAAGCCTTTGAATACAAACTTTAAAACTTCTCGTTCTCGATCTGTCATTTCCAACACGATGGAGGGCTGTGAATAGTGATGAAGGGAATACATGTTTTCGATATTTCTTTTCAGATACACTAACTTTAAAATATCTTTTTCATTAAATAGCTTCTCTCCTGTTTTCCTTAAAAAGCCAATAACTGCTACGAGCCTATTGTCTATCCTCAAATACATGGCCATTTCATCTTCATAGCGATTTTCCTTCAAAAATACTTCTTTATAGTGGGTTTGTTTTTGCAGGCACATCACTTCATTCCTACTCATTAGCTGAATGGAAGGCTGTGTATTTATATTTTGAGGGTGTAATGGATCAAAGTTTTTATATCTTTGTAAATAGTCATTAATCGTATGACTCTCTATATTAAAAAGCACAGGGGCGGTTAGCTCATTATTTGCTATTTCCCAAAATAACATATGGTGATAGCCGAGATGCTGACTAATTGTTTGCAATAGTTCATGTTTAAACCCCTCATTGCTTTGTTTCACATTCATATTCGAAATATGATAGCTCGCTTTAAGAATGTTTTCTAAATCATTTTCTAAAAACATGAAAACACCTCGTTTCTCTATTATGCATTTATATTCTACTTAAAACAGAATTATCCTTTCGGGTAATATATTAAATTTAGAATATTCAGTACATTATAGTTGCAAGATTACTACTATACGAGGTGATGATATGAATTTACAAGAGTATGCATCCTATGACGGTATTGGGTTGGCAGAGCTAGTAAAATCAAAGGAAGTAACACCACAGGAGTTAAAGGAGCTAGCGTTAGAAGGAATAAAAAAAGTCAATCCATCCATTAATGCAGTTGTTAATGTGTTAGAAGAGCAGGCTGACAAGGCAATTGAAAAGGTTGATGAAAATGCGCCGTTTGCAGGTGTTCCGTTTTTAATTAAAGAGCTTGTGCTACATGCAGAGGGTGTTTCGCATAGTATGGGGAGTCGTATTGGAGAAAATACGGTTATACCCGTCGATAGTGAATTAATGGCGCGCTTTAGAAAGGCTGGCTTGATTTTAGCAGGTACTACGACAACACCAGAGTTTGGCTATAATGCAGCTACTGAAGCAGTTATTTATGGTGCAACGCGCAATCCGTGGAATTTAACTCATAGTCCAGGTGGTTCGAGTGGTGGGTCAGCAGCTGCTGTGGCAAGTGGTATTGTGCCAATCGCTCATGCCAATGATGGTGGAGGTTCTATTCGTATTCCCGCTTCCTGTAGTGGGTTAGTGGGATTAAAGCCAACACGGGGAAGAGTTCCAGCTGGTCCATTCAATAGCGAGCCTTTAAATGGTATTGCCATTGAGTTCGCTGTGACGCGTACAATTCGTGATACAGCTGTTTTATTGGATCAAGTAGCAGGCCCTGACTTAGGGAGCTATTCCAAATTAGAAGTAACACATGCACCGTATGGACAACTTATCCAGGAAACAGTGCGCCCACTAAAAATTGCTTGGACAACTGAAACAAATTCTGGGGCATTTGTCGATCCGGAATGTATAGAAGCAGTTCATAAAACAGTTCAAGTTTTAAGGGAGCTAGGCCACGAGGTAGTGGAGGCGCGTCCGAAATATGAACAAGCATCATTTACAAAGGCGACGGTTGCTATTTGGACAGCGAATATTTATCACATGATTCAGGGGGCTGCAGCGGGAACTGGTAAAGCAGTTTCTCCAGACTATATTGAAGCAGCCATTTGGAAATGCTATGAATATGGTGGTCAATTAAAGGCGGCTGATTTATTGGAAGCTATTCATACAAATGCAGTCGTTTCACGTCAAGTAGCAGGCTTCTTTGAAGACTATGATATTTTATTGAGTCCAACCATTGGCACACTTCCTGCTAAAATTGGTGAATTAAATGCCAACAATCCTAACATTTCGGCTGTTGAATGGACAGAGCAAATTTTCACTTATGCACCGTTTACAAATTTATTCAATGCTACAGGCCAGCCTTCCATATCATTGCCTTTAGCCGAAAGTAAATCAGGCCTACCAATTGGTCTACAAATGACGGGTAAATTTGCAGATGAATTGACATTATTACAGCTAGGTAGACAATTAGAGGAAGCCATGCCTTGGAAAGATCGTCAACCAGCAGTACATGTTAGTGAACAGCCTCAGCCAGCAGTATAATCTAGCATGAACGCACTTAGTAGAGACTAGGTGCGTTTTTTTGCGGTCGTAATTTTCAAGCTTCCTCAAAAGCAGGTTTTATCCTGATCTCGAACTCATATACATAAAATAAAAGCTAATAGGAGTAGTGATTATTGGACAAACAACAACATAAGTACAGATGGATTGTGTTTGTTGCTGTATTGTTTACCTATTTGTTAATGGCAAGTCAGCGAACTGCTCCAGGGTTAATTACAGATCAATTGATGGAGGATTTTGGGGTAACGGCATCGACAATCGGCTTATTGACGAGTATTCAATTTTTTGTGTACACGAGTTTACAAATTCCAATGGGGATTTTAGCTGACCGATTTGGGCCAAACGTTTTCCTCATCATTGGTGCCATCCTTACAGGTATAGGAACCATTCTTTACAGTTTAGGTACACATGAATTCATTCTATTCTTTTCTAGAATACTTACTGGTATAGGAGATGCCACCATATGGGTGAATATGGTGCTTATTTTGGCACAATGGTTTCATAAAAAGGAGTTTGTCCGATTGATCGGCTTTGCAGGTATGACAGGGAGCTTAGGTTTCTTATTGGCAACAGTTCCTTTTGCTACATTGATTCTTTTATTAGGTTGGCGAATCACCTTTTTCTCTACAGGACTTTTACTATGCTTATGTGGTGTACTTCTTTATTTTGTGCTCGTACAAAACACAAAACGCATCTTTTCAAAGGAACCAGTGTTCATAACTGAAGAAATACAACGTGAAAAAAGCTCCATATTATTACGAAGAATATTTTCAAGCAGGCAAGCATGGGCCTTATTTTTTTGTCATTTTGGCGTTGTTGGCGGGTATGTTGGCTTTATTAGCTCGTGGGCAGTACCATATGGGATCAATATGTATGAGATGTCACGATCAGAGGCTAGTCAGCTAATTATGATTGGTCTAGTCGGAGCGCTTTTAGGAGCACCATTAATGAGTTGGATTGCTGGCTGGTTAGGTACAATTAAGAGACCCTATATTGTTGTGCATATTGCGGTTTTAGTGAGTTGGTTTGCCTTTCTTTTATTGAAAGGGCATCCGTCCATTTTCATGCTTATTGTCCTATTCTTTCTCATTGGCTTTGGCTATGGTGCAAGTGCCTTAACTTTTGCAGCTGTTCGCCAAACTTTCCCTTTAAATGAATCAGGTATTGTTTCTGGATTTGCCAATACTGGGGGCTTTCTAAGTGCCGCATTGCTGCCGATTATTTTTGGTTATATTTTAGATTACTTTCAAGCTGCCACAGGCAATGTAAGTGATGGGTACTACTATGGTTTCATTTCGCCAGTCATATTTTCTATAATTGGCTTGATTGGAGTAATAATGTTTAAGGAAAAGCTTTTAAAGATGAATTAAGCCATGCTATATAATATGAGTATAAAGGGATACCTGCAATAGAGGTATTCCCTTTTTAACGTTGAACGAATTATCCCATATATACACTAGCACAAGTATCTGGAGCAGGTTCATAAAAGCAATGATTCTTAAATTGTCCTGTAAACGGCTGACCATACCATGTTGGGGGACATGGTGCATATGGATTGAAGTACCAGAGTGCGTATTTTGCTGGATGTTCTCGCCAGAAATCTAAGTTTTGTTTCGCTAATCTTTTTTCCGTTTCTCTTGCTCGTTGGTAAAACATATTGCCTTTTTGAACAGCTTCGAAAGAATAGTTTCCGCCTTGTACCTGGTAAATAACCTGCTCAATCGTTCTTACATCATTGAAATCTAAACAGGATGCCACTGCACGATTCACAATGACATTGCCCACGTAAAGCATACCTTGTTGACCTTCACCCTCAGCTTCTGCTCTCATCATCCTTGCCATTAAAGCAACGTCTGCATCACGGTATTTTACTCTTGGCATTTTTCCACCTCCACCTTATAGTATGAAAAAGAACAAGGCTAGTTTCACTTTATCTTGAAATTCGTTGCTTTTGCAGATCACTCCATAAAAAACACCATCTTTCCTGTTCAACAGCAAGATGGTGTATTTTCATTAAAAATTGTTTTTGAAGTATGGCGTTTTTTTCAATACAACACATACTGGGATGGCAATAACTAAGCCTACGATGTTTTGAATGACGTCCCCAGGAATGGATGCCAGCGGGGCAATCCAGCTGTTGAACATAATGGCTTGCCCAACATAGTAAACAGCAATCATCACGGGCATTGATACTACTGCTCCTAAAATATTCAGCCCAAGATTATCACCTTTATGTCCTTTTGCCCAAGCAATTTTACCAACAATGAAGCCTTGTAATGCGCGTGAAATAATGGTTGTGGGTGCCCAAATTAACCAGCCACCTACGATATCGAATAAACCCATTCCAATAGCTCCAGCAAGTGCTCCTTTTTTAGGACCAAATAAAATAGCGGAGATAAACAGCATAGATGTTCCTAAGTGGATAAGACCACCTTGCCCGAACGGTAGCTTAAGATTGATAAACATTGTAGCAACGAAAACAAGTGCTGCTAAAATGGCTGTAATGACTAAATCAAATGTTTTTGTGCGTGATTTTGTATAGGATGTTGGCCTTTGTATATTTTGCATTTGTCTCTTCCTCACTATGATGAATATTTTGATGATTTTTACTTTAGCAAAGGACTGACTATTGTAAAAGTGTCAATTTCATAAAAAAGTTAAGGGTCAGTTTGAGGTTATTTTCGCATCTTTCGAATTGTGATACGATGGGGAAAGTAAAAGCAGGATCAGTTAGGTGGAATGTATGATGAAAAAAGTTGCTGTAATTCAAGATATGTCGTCCTTTGGTAAGTGCTCATTGACGGCTGCGATGCCTGTACTCTCTGTGATGGGTGTGCAAGCAGTCCCACTACCAACAGCTATATTAACGGCACAAACAGGATATTCAAGCTTTTATTGTGAAGATTTAACGTCAAAGATGGACTCTTTTATTGAGGAGTGGAGTAAGCTTGGAGCTACCTTTGATGGAATTCATACAGGCTTTGTTACAGGTAAGGAGCAAATCGATAATATATTTCGCTTTTTAGATGTGTTTCACTCAAATAAGACAACGTTGCTTGTCGATCCAGTAATGGGCGATCATGGTGAGGTCTATAAAATGTTTACGGGTGAATTGCTTGATCGTATGAAAGCATTAGTAAAGCATGCCGATATTATTACGCCAAATGTCACGGAATGTTGCTTGCTTACAGGTTTATCCTATGAAAGGCTACTGAGCTATCAAAATGATACAGATTATATTCTTGCCCTTAAAGAGGCAGGTCAGCAGCTACAGCAAGCAACTGGAGCAAACGTCATTATTACGGGTTTGAATCCACCAGTAGGTGATACGGACAAGCGTTATGTTGGGAATATGTTTGTCGATTCTGAGCGGTCTTTTCATAGTATCCGCAACTATAATGGTGAGAGCTATTCAGGCACAGGCGACCTCTTCGCATCCATCATGATGGGCGGCATGATGCGCGGACAAGATTTAATGGAATCAATGACACTAGCAGAAACATTTTTAGCTGCAGCGATCGAAGCTACTTCGAAGGAGCAAGTACCCCGTGAGGCAGGCGTGCATTTTGAAAAGTTTTTACGTATGCTGCTGTAAACGTTAATAAGCCCATAATAAGTAATTGTGATAAAAAATTCGTAAATGTCAGATTCATAGTGACCTTTACGGATTTTTTTGTTGAAGGAAAATTAAATAATATAGGATGATTTTATTAGATAAATAGGGTGACATTATAAAAAAATAGTAAAATTAGAATGATTTTATGGTATTATGATGGGAATAAATTCCTTGAAAGAAGGCACCTCAGTAATATAAGTTTGCCAATCAAGGTTGCTAAAAATATGAAGTTTAGAGGAGGATTCCCCAAAAATGAGTCAATGCAATATCAATACCATCCTGTACGGTCCACCAGGAACAGGGAAAACTTATAATACGGTGAACTACGCGGTTAGTATTATTGAGAATAAAGAATTTATGGCGATTTGCGCAGAAGCGTATCAAGATGTTTTTGAACGTTATCTTACGTATAAAAAGCAAGGTCTGATTCGATTCGTTACTTTTCATCAATCATATGGATATGAAGAGTTTATCGAGGGAATTAAGCCTGTTTTAAACGATGAAGCAGAAGAGAGCATTCAATATAAAATTGAATCAGGCGTGTTTAAAGAATTTTGTGAGCAAGCGCAGCAATTAAAATTAACTGCTCATGATCAGGTGATGGAAGGAAATAAAAAAGTTTGGAAGATTTCTTTAGGAGGCAGTGGCAAGAATTGGCTGAAAGAAGAATGCTTTAAGGACAATCAAATTCGTATAGGCTGGGATGAGGAAGGTACTGATTTTATTGAGGATGGGGAATATCCTTCAGATACCTTGTACTATTTCTATGAGGGAATGAGTGTAGGCGATATTGTCTTTTCTTTAGGAGATCAAAAGCATATTGATGCAATTGGCATTATCACAGGAGAGCCTGAATGGTTAGAGGCAGAGGAAGATTTTAAAAGAAGTCGTGAAGTAGAGTGGATTGCCACGGATATCTATGAAAATATTTATGAGCTAAATGGCAAAACGAACTTAGTGCAGCAAACCATTTATGAGCTTTGGCGACTATCCATCAATGATGTGAATAATTTAATTTTAAAATACTCGCAAAATGATCAAATCGATGTGGAAGAAAACACTAATAATTATGTCTTTATTATCGATGAAATTAATCGAGGCAATATATCGAAGATTTTTGGTGAACTTATTACATTAATTGAGCCGACAAAACGAATTGGAGCACTAGAAGAAATGCATGTGAAGCTTCCATATTCTAAAAAGGATTTTGGTGTCCCTCAAAACGTCTATTTGCTGGGAACGATGAATACAGCCGATCGTTCGATTGCGCTGATGGATACAGCACTTAGGAGACGCTTTGATTTTATTGAAATGCTGCCAAATTTGAATGCAGTAGCTAATATAAAAGTTGGGAACATCCATATTCAACATCTAATGGAAGTCATGAACGCTCGTATTGAAGCACTGTATGATCGCGAACATACTATTGGCCATGGCTATTTTATGAGCTTAAAAGAAGACAGTTCATTAGAAAATCTAGCTAATATTTTTAAGAATGCGATTATTCCACTTCTCCAAGAATATTTTTATGAAGATTATAGCAAGATTCAGTTAGTGTTAGGAGATCATTTAAAACCCCAGCAATATCGATTTATTTTGGATGAGAAATTAAGTATAAAAGGATTATTTGGTCGAGACATTGATATAGACCTCCCAGAAACGAAATACTATCTTCAAGCAAGTGCATTCGAGGAACCATCAAGCTATATATGGATCTATGGAAGGGTCGAGAATGAAGAGGCTAATTGAAATGAAGGAATACGATATTCTGACATGCAATCAAGCTTTTAAAGATGAGTATGTATACATAGACAATGATTCTTTCGAGCAGCTTGAAAATATGATTTTGGACTGTAATGAAATGGAAGATGTTGATGCATACAATTTTTTCTCTGTCTCCACAAAGCGGCATGTTGGAAAGGTCATTCGTGCAAAAAATTATGTTGGTATTGTGCAATTAAAGAATGGTACACAAATTCAAATTTTGCCAAAAATATATGGGAAAACAGCCATTGACCCTAAAAAAACATTTTTGAAAATGCTTAAGTCACTACAAGAATTTCCTAGCAAAACCTTTAATGAGACTAGTCTTCGTACAGATCAGATGACGTTATTGGAAATTTTCATTCGATTGTACATTGAAGAAGTACAAAAATTGATTAAAAAAGGACTTAAATCATCCTATTATGCGATGGAGGATAACTTAAATGTATACAAAGGAAAAATGGTATTCTCACAGCAATTAAAATATAACCTTATTCATCGACAACGTTTCTATACACGCTATGATGAGTTTGGATTAAATCGAGCAGAAAATCGGCTAATCAAGGCTACATTGCTTTATTTGTTAAAACAATCTACTAGCAATGACAATATAAATGAAATTCGTAAGCAACTCATACACTTTGAACTCATTGAGCAATCAAAAAACTACAGTAAGGATTTTTCTCAGGTAAAGATTGATCGTAACTCAAAAGATTATGAAACGATTATGCAATGGTCTAAAATTTTTTTAAATAATCAAAGCTTTACAACTTTTTCAGGACATTCATTTGCTAAAGCCTTATTATTTCCAATGGAAAAAGTTTTCGAGTCTTATATTGGCTTTCATCTGAAAAAGCTACTAAGTGATTCAGCATGGCATGCACAATTACAGGATAAAGGCTATCATTTATTTCAAGGGAAATTTGCATTACGACCAGATATTGTGTTAACTAATGACGCTCGTAAAATTATTTTAGATACAAAGTGGAAAATGCTAAGTAACACGCCACACAATAACTATGGCATTTCACAGGCAGATATGTATCAAATGTATGCTTATGCTAAAAAATATCACGCTAAAGAAATATGGCTCCTTTATCCATTGAATACGGAAGTTGAACAAATGAAAGAAATACATTTTAACACAAATGAAGGGGATCAAAGTGCAGAAGTGAGGGTGTTTTTCGTCGACTGTCATCATGTAGAGAAAAGTTTGGAGAAACTAGTAAAGAAGTTTACTCTAGCAAATCAATAATATGAATAGACATCCTATCAGGAGGAATCTATGGGAGTTATAGTTGAAAATAAACGTAATCTATATGCAATAGGGGTAATAAGTTTACTATTGTCAGCCATTTTAACATCTATTAGTCAAGTGTATTACTCGAACCGTGTACAAGCCGTGCATCCATTTCTTTTCACCGGTATTAGTTTTTTTCTCACGACTGTCTTCTTTCAATTAATCACAAGTAAGCAAAAGGTAGAGCCCTGCTGGAAAGAGGCACGTTCATCATTATGGAAGTTAAACGGTGCTTCCATATTAGCCTTTATGGGGTTTTACTTTGCATTAAAATATATTGAACCAGCGATAGTGAGCTCTCTTGAAATGGGACTAGGCCCCTTGTTTGCATTGCTACTTGCAATACAGCAGAAAAAACGAGTGATACATGCACAGTGGGGTATTGCAATTGGCATATTTGCAGCTAGTTTATTACTGATTAGTGCTATTTTTACAGGGAAATCGGCTATACAAACATGGGACCAATCAAGTATTTTAGGAGTCGGTGCGAGCATATTGTGTGGACTTGGTGCGGTATTATGTACAGTCTATTCTAAGCAACTCAGTCAATTAGGATGGACAAGCTCGATGATATTATCAAAAAGATTTTATGGTATCATTTTGCTTTCATTTATCGCTACATATGATGTCATGTTTACTTATTTGCTTGAAAACATTGGTTGGATTTTATTGATGACCGTCATCGGTGTTTTGATACCAATGTATTTATTACAGAAGGGTATTCAATATTGTGAAGTATTTTTAGTCATGATGTCATTGTGCTTTATTCCTGTATTCACCTTCTTTTTTCAGCTATTCGATACAAGGCTACAATGGTCAAATATTACGTTAATGGGTGTCTTATTACTGTTATTGTTTGGAATTTTAAGTGTAATTCTAGAACAAAAAGCTCGTAGCGTTTCCTAATGAAATTTTTCCATGACAAAGTTGCTATACTGAAAAATCCGGAGCCAGTTTTGATGGGCATAAAATCAAATTGGCTCTATGTGATTTCTTTAATTGTACCTTTCAAATTCTTTCCTCCTAAAAGCCCTTCCATCCTATTAAAGTGATGCCTCTCATGAATAGCCAGCAACTGAATAGCTTGAATGAGATTAGGATAATGCGCAATGGGATCAGGAAAAACAATATGCCCTGCAACATCCTCGTCTATATTTTGTACTAACTTTTGCAAAGCAAGTGTCTCGTTGATAAGTAATTGCTCGATATCATAACTGTTTAATACAAAGCGTATTTTCTTAGGTGGAACTAAAATACCTGGTGCTCGCATTCCTTGTCCTTTTTTGGATTGATATTCTTCATAAATATCATGTATTTCAGTAGAGTATGGCTTGTTTCTTCGCCTTTTAGCGATAGGCATGAGGAATAAAGAATATTTGGTTGCTGTGTGGAGCATTTTGAGAATCAAATAAAGGTGATAAAAATGTTCACCAATGGACCATTTTCCCTCACGTGTTACTTGCCATAGTTCTTCCTGTGAAAGTGAATGAATAGCTGGTAGATAGTGTGGTCGTTGTGCCTGTAACGTAAGAAAATGTTTTGCCATGCTAGTAGATTCCATAGATTTTCAGCTCCTTTATTTCCATTTTAAGGATTACTGTTGTAAAAGTACATCAAATGCCAATCGTTATGGCCGATAAATAGGAAAAGTATGATAGGAGGAAAAGGCATGGAAATTAGACAATTAACAGCTGCAGATGCTGAGGTATATAGAGATTTAAGATTAGAGGGATTACAAACAAATCCAGAAGCTTTTGGCGCTAGCTTCGAGGAAGAAAAGGATTTGTCACTTGAGTCGTTTGCAAGTAGGCTCGAAGGACAGGGAACATTTACATTTGGGGCATTTGACCAGGAGGATTTACTCGGTGTGGCGACATTGGTGCAAGCAAATAAAATGAAGCTAAAGCATAAAGCGAGTATTTTTGCCGTTTATGTTTCTTCAAAAAAGCGGGGATTGGGCATAGGAAAACAACTAATGGTAGGGATCATCAATCAAGCAAAGTCAATAGTAGACGTCGAGCAAATTAATTTAACAGTTGTTTCTTCCAATGAATCAGCAAAAGGATTATACACATCGTTAGGTTTTCACGTTTTTGGAACAGAACGAAACGCCTTAAAAATAGGACAGCAATATTTTGATGAGGATTATATGGTGCTGTATTTCTAAAAATGCTAAAAAGCCTTTGAAGTATTCATCTTCAAAGGCTTCAATTTATTATGGTGAGTAGCAATGGAACAATGAAAAGAAAGCAAGGTATAAAAGAATCCCCGTGATAAAAAGAATAAGTAAAGCACTAACAATGCCTGCTTTCTTTATAAGAAACCATATACTTAGCATGATAATAATGACCGAAAATGTGGATGCGAGCCAAAATCCAAGAATCCCCAAGTATTCAAGCATAATGGGGAATGAATCGTGAAAGTAATTATACGGAATATCTAGCCTAAGAAAAGTGGTCAACAGAAGATCCATAAAATCCCCCCATCTACATATTTGTTCTTACATATATGGTATGCAGAAGCATCTTTAAGTCACACGGCAGCATCCTTTAAAAAGGATGCTGTCGTAAATTTTTTTATAGGTTTATTAATTTTCCCTTTTATCTAACAACTTCAGGATGATCGCTTCCAAATTTTCTATTTTCTTCTCAAAACGCATAAAGAGATAGATGGTAATGGCAATAGGGAAACCTGAATTACCTATTAGGTGAACCCACATTTGTATAGTTTCAACTGGTATCATAACATCTTCCTCCCTCATTATTGTGATGCTTACAGTTCTTAAAAGTGAACGTACGATTAATAAAATCAATATGAATGAATAAAATATAGAACATTTGTTCTGTTTTTGGTTTATAATAGATATATGATATTCACTTTAATGAACAAGAAGGCGAATATATAGGAGTGATGCGAATGTGTAATGAGTACAAAATTATAGAAGAGTTTTTTTACAGAAATAGAGAACAGGTTAAAAATCCAATTATCAGAAGTTTTTTGGCAGATGCACAAAATCTTTATTTGGTACAACATGCAATCTTATATCCCAATGATTATAATTTGAAAATGGTTGATGAAACATTTCAAGCTCATTATCAAAGGGTACAGAAAATAAAATATATCAGCAATTTAATTTATTTCTTTAGCCTGGATTTCGATAAAAAAAAGAGAAGATTGCAAAATCGCTTTTTATTAGTCGCAGATAGTGGTCTAATGGACGACGGTATAAGAGAAGAAGAGAGCGGAGAAGAAGGGTTATTAGAAAAAATTGAAAATGAACAGCTCTTTAAAGGTTTGCAAAAATTAACAGACAAGCAACTTCAAATTTTAGAAATGATTTATGTCAAAGACTATTCTATAAAAGTAATCGCTGAAACATTACAAACAACATCACAGAATATATCCAATGTTCATCAAAAGGCTTTAAAGAAGCTTCATCATATTATTAGAAAGGAGGAGATTTAGTAAATGCAGAACAATATGAATGAGGAGATGCTAATAATTATCCAAAATTTCACTCCAAAAATTAAGCAGTGTCTCCACCAAACAAGTTACCAGGATAGAGAAGACTTAGAACAGGAGATTAAATTGAAAATTATTGAAAAGCTGACAACGAAGGAATTTCAAAACACACCTAATTTTTGGGATTTTTTTGTATGAATAAAAAAGAGCAATGCCCTTTTAAGAAGGACCATTGCTCTTTCTAATCATTAACCCTTTAAGAAATCTGATTTTGCAAAGCTTGGGTTTGGATATGTGTAGAAGCCCTCGCCTGTTGCGCGACCTAATTTACCTTTTTCGATGTACTCTGTTTTTAAGAGGTTAGCTAATTTTTTCATGTTTTCATCACCAGTGGCATTTGCTTTCGCTTCCACAATGTTATAAGCAGTGTTAATGCCAACGATGTCTAGAATAGCAAATGGTCCAAGTGGAGCGCCTGTACCAATCATCCATGTTTTATCGATTGTTTCTGGATCAGCCACTTCTTTTACAAGTAAAGATTCAGCTGCATCTAAAAACGGAACTAGTAATGAGTTTAAAATATAGCCAGGTTGCTCTTTATGCAATGGTAGTGGTACCATGCCGATGGCGCGTGCAAATTCAATCACTTCATCAAATACTTTCATATCTGTACCTGGGTGTTTCATAATTTCTGCAGTATTGTTTTTCCAGATCGTATTAGCGAAGTGAAGTGCTAAAAACTTCTCTGGACGGCCAGTTGCTTCAGCAAATTGGCTTGGTAGTAAAGTAGACGAGTTTGTTGCAAAAATTGTATTTGCTGGTGCTACTTTTCCAAGATTCGTGTAAAATTCTGTTTTGATGCTCACAACTTCAGGGATTGCTTCTATAACAAGATCAGCATTGGCAACGGCTTGAGCCAAGTCACTATTAAATGTAAGACGTGCATAGGCTGCATCCACTTCTTCTTGTGTAGCACTTAAATCTTGTTGATAAAGTGGTTTTAATTTGGTAATACGATCCTGTGCATTTTTTAACGCCTCATCATTAATGTCATACACTGTTACATTAAAACCTTTGAAAGCAGATTGATAAGCAATTTGGCTTCCTAATACACCACTACCTGCAACCGTAATGTTTTGATAATTCATCGAAATTCCTCCTTTGGAATTGTTACATTAATATAATAGTGTGGATATGTAGAAAATCCTTCGTTACAATTCCATACTACTTCTACCATTGAATAAAAATCAAATGAAAGCCTCTAACATTATATAAATATAAAGTATATTGAAAGAGGTTTCTTTCCAAGTATGTACCCGCTGTTAAAGAAATATAACAAAGAACAGCCTTTAAGCTGCCCTCATTTGAGAGATATATCTAATTACATATGTAATTGTTGTAGATAGCATTAAGTAATTTGTCTTTCTGTTAAACTAGTTTCAAACTCAAAAGTAAAATAGGAAAATTATAATGTGTTAATAATAGGACTTTTATATAATTATTGTATAATCCCCACATTTTTATAGATTTACAAACTGTTGTTTTAGTACACTGAATCTATGAATCGAAGGGGGAAAAACAGTGAAGAAAATAATGTTAGCTGGTGCACTGAGTATTGCATGTTTTACAGGAGGGTTTGGTGGACAGGCGTATGCACAGGATGTAGTAAATGTGGCAAATATAATTCATCCAAAGCAGAATGTTGCAGCCACTAATCAGTTACAAGCCATGCCCTATCAAGATATTTATAAAATGCTTTTGTTATCTAAAATAGGCTTTGAAAATAACGAAGTGTCGATTGTTACAACAAAAAATAGTATTACAGTAAAAATTTCATTAGAGGCGATTCTTCAATCGTACAAAGATGGTACAAACCTCTATTCAGAGGGAGAAAAAGAGTTTAAGGAAAACTATGAAGAACTGAAGAAGTTATTTGGGCAGGCAATTCAAATAAAAATTACACAAACTAGTAATGGCTATAAGAGTGAAGTATATACAGCTGGCAAATGGGAAGCAGTTAGTCCAGAAGATTTAAATGATATGGTACAGGTATTTGCTCGTGCCGACATTGAGTTAAAATCAGGTGGATATTTCAAGGATGCTATTGGTCATTGGGCTGAAAGCTATATTCAGTTACTATATCAAACTGATATTATTAATGGTACAACAGCTACTACGTTTAATCCAAATGGACAAGTGACGCGTGGAGAACTGGCGGCTATTATTTTCCGTGCATCTGGCTTAAATGTGAATGAAGATTATGAGGGCCCTGCTTCTTATACTGATCTTA
Organism: Lysinibacillus sp. BSL11; assembly: GCF_052928325.1. Lineage (NCBI taxonomy): Bacteria > Bacillati > Bacillota > Bacilli > Caryophanales > Bacillaceae > Lysinibacillus > Lysinibacillus sp. BSL11. The sequence continues at coordinate 174,639 of NZ_JAVGCX010000003.1, forward strand.
ATGGTTTCTGGGGTGCTAAGGAAGTAGCGATTCTTGAAGAGTATGGCTTAATCGATATTTTCAATGGTGAAAAATTTGAGCCAAAAAAGCCCGTTACACGAGAGGAAATGGCCTATATTACTGCTAGGTATTTAGAAGGTATGGAAGTGGATGTTGCGCAAGTGAGCAAAAACAATTCATTCACAGATAAAAATCAAATGCGTCAAGAAACAGTAGAGGCTATTGGTCTATTGCAACATCTAGGTATTTTAAATGGTACGAATGGTAAATTTAATCCAAAAGGTAATCTTACTCGGGCAGAGGTTTCTAAAATTTTAACGCTTACTTTAATGCTAGTTAGTGAAGAAGAATAAAAAAGGAAAGGGATGTCTCTTGTGCGGAGACATCCCTTTGTTATTCAACAAGTATATGGAACATATAGCTTAGGAAATAACCTAGAAATAGATACATAAAAAATGCTTTAATTGAGACTTTCTGTAGCTGATGCAAAATGAATTCAGAAATACTAGCTGTAGCAATCAATCCTATCGAAATGCCCATTAAGATCCCTTGTACTTTGTCTGGTAAAGCCCAATACTGACCAAACCAGATGAAAATACTAAAGAAAATGGAGAAGATAAAGAAATAAATGAAAAGTCTCCAAAGCCTTTCCCCTTGAGAGATGAGCGCAGTAGATAGTGCAAATCCCTCTGGAACATGGTGAAGAATAATGGAGGCTGTGAGAGAAATACTTAATGCAGCATTTCCAAGTAAATTTCCAACAGTGAGACTAATAGGGATTGTATGGATAATCATAGCTAGTGTTAATAGAGAGACAGAGGGATTTTGTGTATGAGAAGCATGAAATAAGGTATCTAGTAGTTGAAAGATAAAATAACCAATAAAAATACCTAATATAATCCCAAATGATTGATAGATTTGAAAGGAAGAGGGGATGATATCTAGCACAAGCAGGCCTACTAAAAAACCTCCGCACAATAATGATAATCCCTGTGTTGTATGCTGAAATAGCTTAGAGAAAATCCAGGCAATCGCGCCCCCAATGCTCACACTGAAAAATAGAAAACCGCCAAGTATCATTGCACTCACCTGTAAAATTCCTCCGCCCTATCATCAACTTAATGTCTTTATCAAACTATATGCTAAGTAGAAATGAATATGCTTGACATTGATTTGCCTGCATAAAAACGATAATGATAAAGATGTGCATACTGCAGGTTAGCGAAGGAAAGAATAGAGTCGAAAATCTATGCTTTTTGTGATGATACATGCAAAGGGAGTTTTGTCGTGAAAGCTGTAACATATCAGGGAATTAAAGATATAGAGGCCCCAACTATTAAAAAGAAGGACGATATTATTGTGAAAATTACTTCTACTGCTATTTGTAAGTCCGATTTGCACATTTACCAAGGATATTCCCCCACATAAGGATTATGTAATAGGTAGGAGTAGCTGTGACAAAAGTGAAAAAGGGAGACAGTGCCATCTTGCCATTTAATGTATCGTGTAGAGATTGTAATAATGGAATCGACAGAAATCATTGCACACCAATTGCCATTAGAAGAAGCAAATAAGGCCTATGAAATATTTTGTGGACGGGAAGATAACTGTATAAAGGTGATTCTAAAACCTTAAATGGAGAGTAAGTATGCGCCTTTTTTTGGGGAAAAATAGGGAATGGTTTAAATTGACTGAATATTGGTTTAATTCTATACTTTTTAATAGAAAGGACTGATTCATCGATTTAGCTCATATAGGGAGGAATGGTTGAATGAAATGGGATGCAAGTTATGATGTAGTAGTAGTAGGCTCTGGTGCAGCGGGATTGACAGCAGGTTTAACAGCAAAGTTACAAGGAATGAAATCATTAGTGATCGAAAAAACAGATCGCTATGGTGGTGCATCTGCTATTTCAGGCGGTGCCTTATGGATTCCTAATAATCATATCATTAAAGGTGCAGGTGTCCCAGATACACATGAACTTGCACGCCAATATCTTGATTCAACAATCGGTGATCGTGTGCCAGAAGAGCTAAAGGAAGCTTATATTACGAGAGGACCTGAAATGTTACGTTTTTTATACAATAAAACAAAGCATATGCGCTTCCAATATGCAAAAGGCTATTCGGATTATTATCCAGAAAAACCAGGTGGCTTGTCACAGGGACGCTCCATTGAACCACTTATTTTCGATTTAACAAAAATGGGCTCTTTAGCAAATTCTATGCGTCGTGGAACTCTATCAACAAAAGGCTTCACGATGAATAGCTACGAGTTTCATAAAGTGAATATGATTACACGGACGCTAAAAGGTAAAACTACTGCACTGAAATTAGGGGCGCGTTTAGTCAAGTCAAAGGTGACTAAGAGCGATCCAGTAGCATTAGGAGAAGCTTTAATTGCACGTTTACGCCTCTCCCTTGCAGAAGCAAATGGTGAGCTTTGGCTATCTACGGCCTTTAAAGATTTTATTATGGGCAAAGGAAGAGTAATTGGAATTATTGTGGAACGAGATGGACAAGAACTTAAAATTGAGGCAAAGAGAGGTGTTGTTCTGTCATCAGGTGGCTTCTCACATAATCAGACACTTCGGGAAAAGTATTTACCAAGTCCTACGAATGCTGCATGGACTTCTTCTCCAGAAGGTCAAACAGGTGACATCCTTGAACCTAGTGTAAGAATTGGTGCAACGTTGGATTTAATGGACAAAGTATGGGGAGCACCTTCTGTTATTGATCCACAAGGACATCCATTCTTCCTTGTGGCAGATCGTGGCGTGCCCAATATGATTGTAGTGGATAGTGCAGGGCACCGTTTTGTCAATGAAGCAGCTCCATATCATGAATTCGTGGATACGATGTATAAGCATCAAGAGGTCACAAAGCAGGCTGTTCCTTCTTGGATATTAATTGATGCCTCAGCAAAAAGTCGCTATATTTTTACAGGATTGTTCCCAGGGCAGGCATTCCCGAAAAGTTGGTTTGAGCATGGAGTCGCAAAAAGTGCGGATACGATTGAAGAGCTTGCCAAACAAATGGATGTGCCAGCGGAGAGCCTAGTAGCAACGGTGAATCGTTTTAATGACTTTGCGCGGAACGGACATGATGATGATTTTTATCGAGGAGATAGTGCCTATGATAATTACTACGGGGACCCGACACTACCAAACCCAAATTTAGCAGAAATTAAGAAAGCACCATTCTATGCATTGCGTCTTTATCCTGGAGACATTGGCACAAAAGGTGGCCTCGTAGTGGACAAATATGCTCGTGTAATAAAGGAGAATGGCGAACCCATTGAAGGGTTGTACGCTTCTGGCAATTGTTCAGCATCTATCATGGGGGAAACGTATCCTGGCCCAGGCGCAACCATTGGGCCTGGGATGACACTAAGCTTTGTGGCGACAGCACATATGGCCAATGCAGTGACAAAAGATGAGGCATCACTTGTAAACGTGTAAATGAAACGAAGCCCTTCCTTTCTAATAAGGAGGGGTTTTTACGTTGGTGTAATGTTCTAATACTTTCTTGCTAGGAATATAGTGGCTACTAAATGTATGGCGATGATCATGTGAAAAGGAGCGATTTAGTTCATTGCTAGCTTATAAACTCATCACGACTATCGAAGAGTTAGAGCCCTATCGGAGCACTTGGTCAGAGATTCTGGAAAGAGAGTATAATAATAACCCTTTTATTGAGTACGAATGGATTTCAACTTGGTGGACAACGCTCGGGATTCATGACAATGTCAAGATTTACATAGTGGAACATCAAGGTAGAGCAGTTGCCTTTTTTCCGTTAGTGCATTCTGTACGTTTTGGTACAATCCATTATTTCAGCTTTTTAGGACAAGGTTTTGCGACCTATATGGAAGTGATCGCTGACAAGGAGTGGTTAGAACCTTCCATTACGTTTCTTTTGAAGGAGTTTTCACGAAAATATAAGCGTTATTTAATCGTGTTACATGGATTATTAGAAAGTAAAAATACCTCTCAAGAATTAGAAAAATATGCGATTGAATATCAGATGCCTCATTCGATTTTTCGAACTGTCACATCTTATATTGATTTTCAAACCATTCCTATGGAAACATTTCTAAAGAGGCATCGCAAGAAATTCAAAAGCCTTAAACGGCGTGAAAACAAATTAAATTCACTTGGTCATGTCGTCTTTCAGGAAGTAAATCACAAGCATCTACAAGACATGTTTACGTTATTCAAGAGAAGATGGCAAAAGAAAATTGATAAAAGTGGCTTTACCGAAAAGCAAACTCGTCTATTTTATGAGCAGCTAGCTAAAACCAACAGTAAGGAGCTTCGCGTAGAAGTCGATAGCTTACAATTTGAAGGACAGTGGATTGCTTTTACAATTGACCTATGCTGTAGAGAGCGCAATTTTTGTCAGGCAATGGGCCATGAGCCAGATTTTAATCTATTTGGTCCAGGACGCCTCATTGAAAAAGAAAATATGCTAAAAGCACATCAAGCTGGCTATCGTTATTATGACTTAGGAAGTGGCTATGAGCCATATAAGTTTGAATGGTATACACATATTGATTTTACTAGGAAATTTGTGATGAGTACAAAAGGAGTTAAAGAGCGTAGTATTCGATTATGGATGGTCATACGTGATCGCCTAAAAGGGCTATTAACGAATAATCATCAGCTAGTAAAATTGAAGCGAGACCGATTAGGAGAACTACGTTATTTTCTGAAGCATGCAAGCATGAACGATTGGCTAAGAGCGGTTACAAAAATGTTCCAACGAATGCTAGCCATTCATATTTTAGACATTTATATTGCAGAGCAACAACAGAATAACGGAAATGTGAGATTTCAAGAATTATCAATGAAGGACATCATGACAATGAAGGATCGAGCGACAAATGTTACAGATTTCTATAAGGGCTATCGACTCTTTGCAGATAGCGTTCATGTCATCTATAAGCGACACGATAAAACGGTAACGGAAGAAACGGTTAACTATACCTATGAGCTGTCAGACAATATGTCGTTTATAAAAGAATATGATAGCCTGCGACTAGAGGAGATTGTTGCAGATGTGCAGCGGGAAGGGAGAGCAGTCTGTACAATAGCCCCGTGGTATAAGAGATACAGACGAAGAAAGCTCAGACAGGCAGGCTTCCATAAAGTAGCTAAAATTAATATAATAAAGATTTTCAAGTGGCAAAAAATATACCATATCTAAATAACAACACCCTCAGCATATTTTGCTGAGGGTGTTTCATTAAAAATGAATACCAGGTTTATCAATTAGCTTACAGCCTGTACCATACTTGGCTTTTAAGGCACCTTTGAAAAGAGTGTGCTCCAGCTCTGGGAATGTCTGTTTCCAAAGTTCAAAGACATTATGGCTCGATGCTTTGCCGTCCTTTGTTAGTCGTGCAATATGGAAGCCATATTCATCATTACAGCGAGCCAATGGGCGGTTTTCTCTTACTGTAATAATTCGACCACTTGTCGTCATTTCATATAAGCCTTCATAGCCAGCAATCGCACGACTTTCTTCTTGTCCTTCAACTAAAGGCTTTTCTTCATTTGGTGCTACTTTTTCCTCTGTCGTTGCTTCCTGTTCAGAAGATTGAGTTTCTTTAGCACTGTTTCCTTCTGGTAGTTGTTCAACAATCACAAAATCTTTCTTAGAAGCTTTATCGCTCATTGTCGCCATCACGTTCATGATAGAGCCTACATAGCGTAATGGTTTTTCTCTTCCTTCTTCGAAAACAAAAATATTATACTCGGTTTTATTAATCTTTTTCATAATAATATTACCAGTTGTAATAGTAAAACCGATGAATTTGTTCTTTTTAAGTGCCTGTATTGCTTCTTGCTTTGTTAAAATCATTTTGAAAATCTCCTAAAGAATTATTTATTCTATTCTACCATAAAAATTATCATATTGTTTTTCGTAAAATAATGGTTGATTTTGTACAATGCAGGGAAATATCCCTATTTTCTCAAATTTAATAATGGTACTATTAAGAATGTTTGGGGAATAAAACTCCTTTAAAAAGGAGTCTTTCATAATAGAGATACAATTTTAGTAGGGAGTGTTGATAGGTTGATCAATGTGCTTGGGGGCATCGGGTTATTCTTACTTGGAATGACGATGCTAACAAACGGTTTAAAGGAATTGGCAGGAGATGCGTTGAAAAAATGGCTCAATCGTTTTACAGGTGGGACCATTAGCTCGGTATTATCTGGTACATTTATGACAATGCTTGTACAATCCTCCACGGCCACGACCTTGATTACGATAGGTTTTGTCAGTGCTGGACTTCTCACATTTGTCCAATCGATTGGCGTTATTATTGGCGCCAATATCGGGAGTACGAGTACTGGTTGGATTATTTCATTAATCGGCTTTAAGATCAATATGCAGACAATGTCCTTGCCTTTTATTGCGCTTGGTGTATTTGTTCAATTGCTCGCACCGCGTGATTACAAAGCAATTGGGGGGTTAGTGACTGGTTTTGGCTTATTATTTTTAGGCATTGATGTTCTTCAGGGAGGAATGGCTGCGGTACAAGATAAAATTCCATTCGATGCATTTAGTGCCAACTCTATTAGTGGAAAACTAATTTTAATTGTTTTGGGTCTTATCATGACGGTTATTATGCAGGCTTCTAGTGCTGCAATAGCAGCCACTTTAACAGCTTTATATGCAGGTGCCATTGATTTTGAACAGGCTGCTTATTTAGTCATTGGTCAAAATATTGGGACGACAGCTACAGCGTTATTTGCTGCGATTGGTGCATCAACAGCTGCAAAACGAACAGCTGTGACACATGTCATGTTCAATGTAGTCACGGCTGTACTAGTGACATTCGGTGCAAGATTTATGTTTGCTCTTACAGAGTTCGTCACGAAATCCATCAATGGTAGCTTTGATGAAACACTGGGCATTGCTGTTTTCCATACATTGTTTAGTGTGATTGGCGCGATACTCTTTGTACCATTTGTTCGTCCTTTTGCAAAGGCCATTGAAAAAATGATACCTGAAAAAGGAAATTATTTAACTCGTAATTTAGATAGTAGTGTTGCCAAACTACCTGGGGTTGCTGTAGAGGTATCCTTTAATACATTGCAAGATATTACTAAGGAAATGACGACTGTACTCGTTTCACTTATTCAAGGAAAAAAACGCACAGCTGAAACAGACAGTAGATTGGCTCAAATAGATGAAGCAATCGAAAAAACACGTTTATTTATGGATGCTATCCAATCTTCCTCTCAAAAAGAACGGTATAAGCATATTGCCCTTTTACATGCTTTAGACCACCTATATCGTTTGTCAAAGGCAATACGTGAGCAACATCCAAATGCCTTTCAATTACAGGAGACATTAACCCAAAAGTGGTTAGAGGTATTGGAAAAAGTACTATTAATCATTGATGAGGATGAACGTCTACCTGAGATTGCTACCTTGCTTGAGGTTACTTCCTCTGAAATGGCTGCGGTGCGTCGTGATAAACGAAACGCATATTTTGAGCATACTGTTGAAAATGTGGTAGAGTTAGAGACAGCCGTATCGAATGTGGAGACTTTGCTGTGGATTGATCGACTTGTCTATCACTATTGGCGTACAACGGCTCGTCTTGCGGAGTACCAAACCGTGACTAAGAAAGGTCGTCATATTGAGACAGAAAAAAATACAGTAACAGTTGAATAAAAGGAATGCTCGTCTTACGTTTGTAAGCGGGCATTTTTCTTCGCTTCACAAATAAAGGAGGATCTAGAATGGTTCAGCATAAATTTATAATGGACTTAACTTGGTCAGAAGGAAGAAACGGTACAGGAAATATCCAAGCTAGTAATTTGCAAACACAAATTTCTATTCCTCGGGAAATGAATGGACCTGGCATTGGTACAAATCCAGATGAAATGCTTTTAGGGGCAGCTGCAACCTGTTATTTAATTACACTAGCTGCTTTATTCGAAAGGTCAGAAATAGATGTGCTGGAATTATCCATGCAGGCACACGGATTTGTTAGTGTAGAAAATGGCATTTTTACGTATGAAAAAATTGTGCATAAACCGACTATTATTGTGCAAAAGCTAACAGAACATCTTGCAAAAAGACTTCTACGCTTAGCACACAAGGCAGAACAAACATGTATGATCAGTAAAGCATTAAAAGGTAATGTTGTGATTGAATGTGATGTGCAAATTTTTGAAGCAAGCATATAATAAGACAGCAAGAGTTATTCAGCAAGTAACGCTGATATAACTCTTTTTTTCATAAAATAAGCACTTTTTCTAAAAGAGTTCTAGAAATGTTCAAAATGAATATATAGAGTTAAGTGCTAAAAAAATGCAAAGGATGATGTATTGCACGTTCAGACAGCTCAGAATCTCACATTCTATAGTCAGTACGGCAAAAGAATATTTGATATTATTGGGGCATTATTTTTGCTTTTTATAACGATACCTCTAATGCTAGCTATATTCCTCATTTTACTCATAACGACAGGTCGCCCCATTTTTTTTAAACAAATCCGAACTGGCCTCGATCATCACCGCTTTGTGATTTGGAAGCTACGAACAATGTGTATTCAGGCAGTTCCAGTCAATATGCCGACTATCTGTGCTGATGGAATCCCTGATGATTATTATTTTAAAACAGAGCAAGATACACGCATCACAAAAGTGGGCGCTATTCTTCGAAAACTCAGTATTGATGAAATTCCACAACTTTTAAATGTGTTAAAAGGTGATATGAGCATTGTAGGTCCACGTCCTGAAGTACCAACGATCACGAATGCATATAATTCCTTACAGGCTCGGCGTTTGGAGGTAAAGCCAGGATTAACAGGCCTCGCTCAAATTAATGGTAGGTCGAATATTTCACATGGACAAAAAATATCATATGACATTGAATACGTTGATCATTATTCTTTTTGGTTGGATGTCGAAATTTTGTTGAAGACAATTTATGTTGTTGTTGCACGCACAGGTGCTTATTAAAAAATAAGGAGTGGCCATACTGAAGATCGTTCAGCTTATTACAAGAATGGATAATGTTGGGGGTGCACAAAAACATGTGGAGGCACTTGCTATCCACTTAAAACAGGATGGGCATGATGTCACAATAGTGACGGGCTCCTATCAACCATCACTGTGGCACTTACAAGAACATGAAATTCCAGTTATTAGTATATCTGCTCTTCAACGGGATATCCATCTAGCGAAAGATTTTCAAGCATTTTGGCAATTAAGAGCCGTTTTCAAACATCTACAACCAGACGTTATAGCCACCCACTCCTCTAAGGCTGGTGTGATCGGTCGCGTAGTTGGTAGGTTGTTAAATATTCCAACTATTTTTACAGCACATAGCTGGAGCTTTACAGAAGGTGTTCCTTACAAGAAAAAGCTATTCTATCAACGGATGGAAAAATCCATTCAGCCATTTACGACAAAAATTATTACGGTGTCTGAATATGATCGGGAACTAGCACTACTGAAAAAGGTCGCTCCTGCTCATAAATTGCTGACTATTTACAACGGCATTGACCTAATAGAGAGAAATGAGACAACTGAAAAGATATGCATGGAGCAGCCAGTCATTGTCATGGTTGCTCGTTTTGAAGTGCCTAAAAGACAAGATGTCTTGTTAAAGACTTTAGCGGAACTGACAGATATCCCTTGGCATCTTCAATTGATTGGGGATGGTTCTCTGCGTCCAGCTATAGAACATTTTGTTGAACAGAATGGTTTATCAAATCGTGTAACATTTTTAGGTAATCAATTAGATGTTCATTCTTATCTTGAGAAATGCCACCTATTTGTTCTGTTATCAGATTGGGAAGGCTTGCCGATTTCGATTATTGAAGCGATGCGGGTAGGACTTCCTATTATTGCAACAAATGTAGGTGGTGTGAAAGAGCTTATTATTGATCATGACAATGGGTTTTTAGTGGAGCGAGAGAATAATGAATTATTGAAGAAGAGGCTGCATCAATTATTAATGGATGCTCCTTTAAGAGGGGAAATGGGGACGGCAAGTGAGCAGCGTTATTTACAGTACTTCACCTTCACCCCCATGTATCAAAAAACATTAATGGTTTATCAACAGGCTGTTTCAGAACTAGTGAAGAAAGGGGATTAAATTGCAATTAATTCGCATTAGAACTGATGATGAGCTTATGTGGTACAAGGAAATTTGGGATGCCATTTTAGAAGAAGAGAACAATGATAATCCATTTATAGAATTTGCGTGGTTTTATAATTGGTGGCAAATTGTAGGACGGAAAGAGCGTGTAGAGCTTTACGCCATAGAACATGAGGGGACAATTAGGGCCTTTTTTCCATTTACAGTGTCTATTCGTTGGGGGATAAGGGTGTATGCTTTTGCAGGAGAAAACATCGCCAATTATACAGGGGTTGTGGCTAAAAAGGAATGGTTACAGCAAGTTACAACCTTTGTATTTGATGAACTAATAAAAAAGCATCGGCATATTCTTTTTTCCTTGCATGGGTTATTAGAAAGTAAAGTGTCTACTAAAATCTTAGAGCAATACTTTGTAGAAAGACAATTACGTACAAGCCTGTTCCGAGTTGTGACACCTTATCTTGCTTTTTCAGAAATTGACTTTCAGCGCCATTTCAATCAACGCCGAAAAATGCATGGCGTTGATCGACGAGAACGAAAACTAAGAAATTTAGGATCCTTAGAACGACGTGAGCCTTCACAGGACGAGCTTTGGCAAATGTTTCGGTTATTTGATCGACGATGGGCAAAAAAACTAGATACAAGTGGCTTTACAAAAGGTAAGAAAAGAGATTTTTTTGAGCGTTTAACAATGCTTAAAGGTGAGGCATTACAGGTAGAGGTCGATGCACTTGTCTTTGAAAACCAGTGGATTGCTTTTACCTATGGATTATGCTGTCGTGGCCGCTATGTAACATATGCTCTTGCGCATGAGCCAACTTTTAATTTATTTGGTGCTGGTCGGATAGTCACTCAGGAAACCATCCAGCGAACGTTTACTGCTAACTATCGCTTATATGATCTGAGCATAGGCTATGAGTCTTATAAATTTGACTGGCGCTCCGACATTGATTTTACCAGACAGATGCTTGCTAGCAGCGGTACGAAACGTACAAATCTACTGGCAGGTTTTTTATCGTTAAAGCAAAGGCTCAAAGAATTTATGAAAGGGAACCAACGAGTCGTAGATTGGAAGCGTAACACACTGGGCCATTTACGATACTTAGTAAAGTATGGAAAGGTAAAAGATTGGCTAGAATATGGACAACAATTCGTAGAAAAATTTATTCGTTTGAAACAAGTGGAGCTGTATGAATTATCCCCATCAGAGGACGTATCACCACAGCAACCTGTCGGAAACTTATTTGAAGAAATGTCGATTCAGGAAGCGATGCAGCTTGATCAGGAAAAAGTCATGGCCCTCCTTTATAAGGGCTATACGATTTATAAAGACTCCTTTGCGGAAACGAATAAGCTGGCGTTTGCATTACATGCCACAAACTGGCGAGTGGATTCAATGCAAATTGTAGAAGCCTTACCGAAACAAACCTATTTTTTAGCCTATGATGTTTTCAAACAAATCGATATTATTACAGCTTTTTTACGGAAAATAAAACCAGCACAAACATTGTGGATAACGGTAAGTTTTTGGCAATGGCGCAAGCGCAAGCGCTTAGTACAGCTAGGCTATAAACCTATTTCTCGAATGAAACATTATAAAATTGCTCGTTTTGAGCGACACCGTGTAGAAAAATATACAGAGAGTGGGGGCGATGTACATTCTGTCCATTAAAAGTAAGCGATGGAATATCGCAATGCAGCATTTTTATTTTCTAGAAAAGCCAGCCAATTTTCGAAAGTCTATGAAAGTTGTAGGCTATACGCATTCATTAGTACCAAGTCGGAAGCTTGTAAAAAGCGAAACGATTCACATTTCTTTGCAAGAGCATGAGCTTTCATTGTATTTAGCACTGTCTGAAGGGAATCGTAAAATCTTACGACGTGCCCAAAAAGAATCCTATCAAGTCATTTTGTATAAAGAGCCATCCATAGAAAATTTGAAAGCCTTTCAGCAATTTTACAATCAATTTGCCAAAAGAAAAAAAATTGAAGCAATCAGCAAGTCGCAAATGGAAACGATTCTGCTCCTCAATGAACAGGGTGCATTATTATTATCAGAGATCCAGAGTTTTTGTGGACAGACATTATGTTATCGATTAGATATTGTGCATGAGAAAAAAGCGATGTCTTATTTCGAGGCAACATGTCATGGAACGGCATTGCCTGCACAACTAAAACGTCCTTTCCGTTATGCAAATCGGTTTTTAATTTGGCATAATCTGCTACACCTAAAGGAGCAAGGTTTTGTCTTATATGATATGGGAGAATTAACGGACAATCGAAATGTACGAGCCTTTAAATTAAGCTTTGGTGGCCAGGTTGTTCATGTTTACTCAGGCTACATTATCCAATCAAAAATACGTGCACTACTACTAGGTGTGCAAAAATGGAGGAAGTAGCAACATGAATGGTGGGGGTCTCGTTATTTCATTAGATTTTGAGCTGAATTGGGGTGTCCATGACGTATTTCGTTATGGCCAATACAATAAAAACCTATATGGTGTACGTAAAGCCTTGCCCAGGATACTAGCGTTATTTGAGCAATATGACATCCATGCAACTTGGGCTACAGTTGGATTATTGTTTGCTGAATCAAAGGCAGAAATGGCTCATTATTTGCGAGGTATCCCTGTGAAATATGAAAATATGCGCTTTGCAGCACATACACAGCTAGCAAAAGTTGGCGAAAATGAACAAGAAGATCTACTGCATTTTGGTAAATCCTTACTAGAGGAAATTAAACGTACACCACATCAGGAAATAGGAAGTCATACCTTTTCTCATTTTTATTGCTTGGAGAAGGGCCAAACAGAAGCTGCCTTTTGTGCAGATTTACATGCAACCAAAACAATTAGTGACGGTTATACTGCGCCCATGAAATCCATTGTCTTTCCTCGTAATCAAGTAAACAAAGACTATTTTACAGCATGTTTAGAAGCGGGGTATGTTTGTTATAGAGGCACTGAAAATCATATGCTATATGACGCGCAAACGTTTACGAAAAAGGGAAGACTTTTAGGTGCTAAGAAGTGGTTAGATAGCTATTGGAATATAACTGGTCATCATATAGCCACCCTGGAAGAAATGCAAGAGGAGCAACTGATTAATATTCGATCAAGTGCTTTTTTAAGACCATACTGTAGTCCATTGCGTATATTCGAAAATTTAAAAGTAAAGCGAATAAAGGAAGGCATGCTCAAGGCTGCACAGGCACAAGCCTTTTATCATTTATGGTGGCATCCTCATAATTTTGGCAAGCATATTGATAAGAATTTGGCGATGCTAGAAGAACTATTAAGTTATCATCAAGAACTGCGTAGTCAATATAATTTTCAAAGCTATTCCATGTATGAGGTAGCGGAACTTTGCGATAGCCTTTCGAAACAGCAGAAGTAGACGAAATGGAAGAGTTCTCTGCTTGAGTAAGAGAGATTTCTGGACGAAGAGTTGGTAAAAAAGAGGTTCGCTCTCTGAAGAGTATTGACAGTGCTCGCACAAGAGAGAAAGCCACTCATAAAGAGTCTCAAAGGAATCACAAAAGAGTGGTACCCGCTCATTAAAAGTGTCAAAGCGCTCAAGGTCGGTGAACAACACTCAAAAAGTTGAGAAAAGCCACAATCTCCTAACAAAAGAAACATGCAATTTCTGAGCAAACTGATTTCAAGTTTGCTTTTTTTATTTGCTCAAAAGAATATTTTCAATAAAAGAGAAAAAAAGAAAAACTTTGACGAAAATCATTGGACGAATGGTACTATTACTATAAAGAAAATATGTTAGGACATTTACAGAGGAGCACCAATTGATTTAGGTCAATTGAACTTGAAAGGAAAAGAGAAGAAGGTGGTAGATGAATATGTTTACACAGTCAGAATGCCAATGGAGGCAGGAAAATGGATCAGCTATGCATCAGTGGATAAAGCAACAAACAAATCCGAATCCGAATGAGGTGGATATTGTCGTATATGGCGCTCTTTTATCATATGCCAATGGTGCGTCATCAAAAGCGCAATACCCAACAGCCTTTCGTAAGGCTTGGCCAGGGTTTCAATCGTATAATTTAGATGAGCAGGTGAATTTACGTGCCCTTTCAGTTGTGGATATCGGGGATGTCGCGATTCTAGAAAATGATAGAATGCTTTCGGAATCTGCCATCGAGGCTGCTGCGGAAAATTTAAGTATAGCCTTTCAAAGAAGTTTTACTTGTTTGATAGGGGGAGATCATACTATTACCGCACACTCCATAAAAGGTATAAAAAATGCCTTTCCACAAGATCGCATTGGCATCATTCAGATTGATACGCATTTAGATGCAAGAAACCAAGAGGAAATTGGTTTAGCGCAAGATTCTCCAATTCATCAGTTAATTGCAGCAGGGGTTGTGGAGGGGAGACATGTCTATAATGTCGGTTTGCATGGCTTTTTCAATTCACCCGAAATGATTCATTATGCTAAAGAACAAGGCATTCATATGATTACGTTAAAACAAATGCGACGTGATGGTATTCAACTCACAATACGTGAAATGCTGCGTCAGCTTATGTATGAAGTAGATCGCATTTATGTGTCAGTGGATTTAGATGCACTTGATATTGTATTTGCCTGTGATGTTCCTGCAGCCTCACCTGGTGGTTTAACGGCTTATGAGTTATTTGATATCCTCAAGCTTATTGGCGAAAATGAGGGTGTTCGTCATATTGATTTTGTTTATGCTGATCCTAAAGAAGGTATACTACGTCCAGAAACTGTTAAAATCGGTGTAACTGCATTTTTACAATGGTTAACAGGCATTCAGCTAGATCATCGTAATCGTATCTCTAAAAAAGGAAAGGTTATGTTGTAAAGCAAGTGTATTTCCGAGTATTAACAATGCTGATTTTTAAAAGTTTGCTATAATGTTTAAGTAGAAAACAATAAATAAATAAATACAAACTTTGTATTGTAATAGAGAGGAAATTATATATGACAACAAAACCAAAATTATTGATTGTCGACGGTATGGCTCTGTTATTCCGTTCTTTTTTCGCTTCGGCTGCTATGGGGCATTTTATTCGCTTGGCAGATGGAACACCAACGAATGGAGCCCAAGGGTTTGTGCGACATGTTCTAACAGCACAAACTATTATGAAGCCAACACATATGGCTGTTTGCTGGGATATGGGCGCACACACATTCCGCAATGATTTATTTGATGGCTATAAAGCGAATCGCCCAGCACCTCCAGAGGAAATGCTACCACAATTTGATATGGCGAAAAATTTATCGCAGCAAATGGGCTGGCAAAATTTCGGCGTGAAGGGCATGGAGGCAGATGATTTAATTGGCTCCATGATAACGAAATGGCAGGACGAGGCAGAGATTACGGTCATTAGTGGTGATAAGGATTTACTTCAGCTTTTAAGACCATCTACAGAAATTGCGTTTATGAAAAAGGGCTATACAGAATATGATATTTATACACACGCTCGCTTTAAAGAAGAATATTGTATTGAACCATCACAGTTTGCACAGGTGAAAGCCTTTATGGGTGATTCAAGTGACGGCTACCCAGGTGTGAAAGGGATTGGTCCTAAACAAGCATTAACGCTTATTCAAACATATGGCTCAATAGACAAAATCCTGGTATCTCTCGGTGAATTGAAGCCAGGTCAAAGAACAAAAATTCAAGATAATTTAGATATGTTGCAGCTATCACATGAGCTTGCAACGATTCAAACCAATGTACCAATTGACGCTGATTTTACAAGCCTTGTGTTACCAACTTACGAACCACATATTTTTAAAGCAATAGAAGAGCGTGGCTACACGCTAATTGCCAAGCATGCCCGTTCTTTGTATTCGCTTATTTAATCAATCATCGCAGAGTATAGTCATATGCTCTGCTTTTTTTATTGTAAGGAAAAGAATAGAAAGCAAATAGAAGGTTAATCGATATTTGCTCTAGTAAGGAACCATTTTCACGAAGGATAATACCTTTTCGTTGTCTTTATAGAGAGCCTGTCGTATTTGGCTATCACGATGTGGACCACCATTATCATGGAATATTAGCCATAGCTTATCATTTTTTATCTCATAGCCAATAAGCGGTACCCAATGATAAGCAAAGGTTGATTTTTTATCTCGCCACTGAAGGCTAAAATAGCGATCAAAACGCATAGCAACTGGTCGACCTGCATCAATTTCCTGTAGAGCTTCCTTTAATGAACAAGTTCGAATATCCCACGTTGGAAGCAGTTGACGAA
Source organism: Lysinibacillus sp. BSL11 (assembly GCF_052928325.1). Taxonomy (NCBI): domain Bacteria; kingdom Bacillati; phylum Bacillota; class Bacilli; order Caryophanales; family Bacillaceae; genus Lysinibacillus; species Lysinibacillus sp. BSL11. The sequence goes on from NZ_JAVGCX010000003.1 coordinate 191,008, forward strand.
GATGGTGTATCAGTCTCCATTTGAATAAGCCTATTTTTGTACCACCAAGCAGTTTATATAGCTCATTAATGGAAGGAGTTGACTCATTTAAAAAATTTAAGATGACATGAATGGTAGTAGGTCCACAGGCAGAATTGCGATAGCTTGGTGCAATGGAAATCTCATATTGTGAAGCCCCTCGTAGTGCCAATTGGTGACGCATAATAAACTCCTTTCAAAAAGAGCTGCATTTCAAGAAGAAATGCAGCTCTTTCACCATTATTGTTGAGCAGATAAAAATTCTGTTACTTGCTGAGGTGTTTTTGCATTTGCACTATGTAAGTGTGCAAGTTTTTCACCATTTTGGAAAATCAATAGGCTTGGAATTCCCATAACATCGTACTTATCAGCGATTTCTGGAAGTTCGTCACGGTTTAGCTCATACCAGTCATATTGGTTGTACTCTTCAATGATTGGATCGATGAACATATTCATTCGTGTGCAATCAGGGCACCAGCCAGCATAAAATTTTACTAAAACTTTTTGGTCGCCAGCGATTAATTCGTTAAATTGTTCTGCAGTAGTAATAGTTTTCATTAAGTATTCACTCTCCTTGCTTTCCATTCTACACATTTTTCTCGCAATCTGAAAGTTTTCTGTTTGGCCGTTTCAATCGCTACTTCTTGTCCTCTTTTAGCTCGTTAAAAACAAAAAAAGATGTATACTGCAAAAATAATTCTTGAAAAAAGATTGCTAAATTAGACAAAATAATCTACACTAAAAACAGAAAAGTAGTTTTATCTTCATTCATTGAGAAGTGTCATTTTGGAGCGAAGATAAACCTTAGTCGTGCTTGGTTGAGTGGAGGGAATCTCATTCAACAAAAGGACAAAAAATTCACTAAGGAACACTTGATATTTTTTTGGCCAAAAAATGAATGGCTATTCATTCAATGGGAGAATAAGGGGGAATTGCTTGTGACTTACAACATTAAAAAAGCAGCTGTTCTAGGTTCTGGGGTGATGGGCTCTGGAATTGCAGCACATTTAGCAAATATCGGTATACCAACATTACTATTGGATATTGCACCAAAGGAACTGACGCAAGAGGAAGAAGCAAAGGGCCTTTCTTTAGAGCATCCAGCTGTTAGAAATCGTATTGTAAACGGAGCTTTGCAAAAGTTATTAAAGCAAAAGCCAGCACCACTTACTTCTAAGAAAAATTTATCACTACTATCAGTTGGCAACTTTGAGGATGATTTAGGGAAACTAAAAGATGTAGATTGGATTATTGAAGTTGTTGTAGAAAACTTACCAATTAAACAAAGTCTTTACGAAAAAATTGATGCGGTTCGTTCACCAGGAACAATCATTAGTTCAAATACATCTGGTATTAGCATTAATGCGATGGCAGAGGGACGTTCAGATGATTTTCAAAAGCATTTTCTTGGCACACACTTTTTCAACCCACCTCGCTATTTAAAATTATTAGAAGTGATTCCTGCCAATACAACTGCACCTGAAGTAGTTAGCTTCATGAAAACGTTTGGGGAAGATGTGCTTGGTAAAGGAGTTGTACTTGCAAAAGATACACCAAACTTTATTGCCAACCGCATTGGAACATATGGTTTACTTGTCACTTTACAGGAAATGTTAAAAGGTGGTTACTCTGTTGGTGAGGTAGACTCTGTAACAGGTCCGCTTATCGGCCGTCCAAAGTCTGCAACTTTCCGTACGCTAGATGTAGTTGGTTTAGATACATTCATTCATGTAGCGAAAAATGTTTACGATCAAACAACAGGTGAGGAGCAGCAAGTATTTGCAGTACCTGAATTTTTACAAAAAATGGTCACGAACGGTTGGTTAGGTGCAAAATCGGGTCAAGGTTTCTTCTTAAAACAAGGAAAAGAGATACATGAGATTGATCCAGCAACCTTAACGTATAGTCCAGCCAAAAAATTAAAAACACCTTCTATTGAAATGGCAAAACAAACTCGTGGATTGGCCAATAAAGTGAAGGCGTTAACCTATGCAAAGGATCGTACAGGCGAGCTATTATGGGGGATTTTTGCACCAACGCTCCTTTATTCTGCACAGCTACATGGGGAGATTGCAGATGATATCGTAGCCATTGATAACGCAATGAAATGGGGGTTCGGCTGGCAACAAGGGCCATTTGAGATTTGGGATGCTATAGGCGTAAAAGATTCTGTGGCGAAAATGGAGGCTGAGGGCCGAGAGGTACCTGCATTTGTCAAAGAGATGCTAGCAAATGGCGTGGAGACATTCTATACAGAATTAGACGGAGATTTAGCTTACTATAATGGTTCACAATATGTGAAAGTGCCAGTCAATGAAAAAGAGATTAATTTAAAACGTTATAAGAAAAAACATGGTGTGATTAAATCAAACACAGGTGCTAGTTTAATAGATTTAGGGGATGGAATTGCATTGCTTGAGTTCCATTCGCAATCCAATGCAATCGGCTTAGATATTATCCAAATGATTAACTTTGCGGTAGATGAAGTAGAGGCTAACTATAAGGGCTTAGTCATCGGTAATCAGGGGAAAAACTTCTGTGTTGGAGCAAATCTAGGAATGATTTTAGTAGAAGCACAGGATGATAATATATTTGAGCTAGATTTCGTCATTAAGGCATTCCAAGATGCTATGCAGAAAATTAAATATTCACGTAAGCCTGTTGTAGCAGCACCGTTTGCCATGACATTAGGCGGGGGAGCAGAGGTTTGCTTACCAGCTGCACATATTCAAGCAACAATGGAAACATATATGGGCTTAGTGGAAGTAGGGGTTGGATTAATCCCAGGTGGTGGCGGAAATAAAGCGCTCTATCAAAAATTCCTCAAGGGCTTACCAAACGGCGTAGAGGTAGACTATCAACATATTGCTAATAAAGTATTTGAAACAATTGCGATGGCGAAGGTTTCAACATCTGGTGAGGAAGCACGTGAAAATAATTTCCTAAACTTTGCGGATGGTATTTCAGTTAATCCAGATCATCAATTGTATGATGCGAAGCAGGCGGCATTAGCACTTTACGAAGCGGGCTATCAACCACCTGTACCAACTAAAGTGCCAGTGGTCGGTGCATCAGGCTATGGTACATTACTCATCGGTGCGCAAGGGATGTTTGAGTCAGGCTTTATTAGCGAACATGATTTAAAAATTGCTAAAAAATTAGCTTATGTTATTGCAGGTGGAAAGGTTCCGTACGGCACATTAGTCGATGAGCAATACTTATTGAACTTAGAGCGTGAGGCATTCCTTAGCCTTGTTGCTGATCCGCTATCACAGCAGAGAATGCAACACATGCTGTTAAAAGGTAAACCACTTCGTAACTAATTGACGAAATAGATCGATCTTGCACATGAAACAAAGGGGGATTAATACGATGCGTGAAGCCGTTATTGTAGCAGGAGCACGAACTCCAATTGGAAAAGCAAAAAAAGGTTCTTTAGCAACAGTAAGACCAGATGATTTTGGTGCTGTTGTAGTCAAGGAAACATTGAAAAGAGCAGGCTATGAAGGGCCAATTGATGATTTAATTTTAGGCTGTGCTATGCCAGAAGCAGAGCAAGGAATGAATGTAGCACGTAGTATTGGGGCACTTGCTGGATTACCAGATACAACCCCTGCTCTGACAATTAATAGATTTTGCTCATCGGGTTTACAGGCAATTGCCTATGCAGCAGAACGAATTATGCTAGGACACTCAAAGGCTATTCTTGCTGGTGGTGTAGAATCCATGAGTATGGTGCCGATGGTAGGGAATACACCACGTTTAAATCCGACTTTAGCAGAAACGGCTCCACAATATTATATGGGCATGGGGCATACAGCTGAGGAAGTAGCTCGTCAATATAATGTTAGTCGTGAAGACCAAGATGCTTTTGCTGTTCGCTCACATGAGCTTGCTGAAAAGGCAATTAAAGAAGGTAAATTCAATGATGAAATTGTACCAATCGAAGTGGAGCAGCATTACGTAGACGATAACAATAAACTACAGGTAAAAAAATTCACATTTAGTATGGATGAAGGTGTACGTCCAGGTACCTCAGTTGAAGGTTTAGCAAAATTGCGTCCAGCTTTCCACGTAAAAGGCAGTGTCACGGCGGGGAATGCCTCTCAAACTTCTGATGGTGCAGCAGCTGTACTAGTAATGGATCGTGAAGAAGCTGACAAGCAAGGGCTGACACCAATGGCAAAATTCCTAGGCTTTGCAGTTGGCGGTGTACCTCCTGAAGTAATGGGTATCGGGCCTATCGTGGCAGTGCCAAAAGCGTTGGAAATTGCAGGTTTATCCATCGAAGATATTGATTTATGGGAAATCAATGAAGCGTTTGCTTCACAGTCATTACAGGTGGTACGTCATTTAGGCATCGACCAAGAGAAAGTCAATGTCAATGGTGGAGCAATTGCATTAGGTCATCCACTAGGAGCAACGGGAGCTATTTTAACATTAAAGCTAATTCATGAATTGAAGCGTCAAGGGAAGAAATATGGCGTAGTGACAATGTGTATTGGTGGCGGCATGGGTGCTGCTGGCGTATTTGAAATTCTATAATTTTTGCTAGATCAGCTTGAGGTGTACTGTTTACGGTTGCCTCCGAACATTGTATACGTCAAGCTTTTCTATACATGATCATTAGGGGAATCAACTAACAAAAAGATATATTGGGAGGAATTAATCATGACTGAAAAAACAACTGATTTCATTAAAGGCGGCGGATTTCTTATTGAAGATGTGGAATTAGATCGTGTATTTACACCGGAAGATTTCACTGACGAGCATAAAATGATTGCTAAAACAACAGAGGAATACGTTACAAATGAAGTTTTACCAGTAGTGGAAAATTTAGAGCACCATGAATTTGAGCATTCAGTGCGTCTCCTAAAAAGTGCAGGTGAATTAGGCTTACTTGGAGCAGATGTGCCTGAAGAATACGAAGGGCTTGGATTAGACAAAGTTTCTTCCGCTTTAATCGCTGAAAAAATGTCTGTTGCAGGTGGTTTCTCTATCACACATGGTGCTCATGTTGGAATTGGGTCATTACCAATTGTTCTATTCGGTAATGAAGATCAAAAGAAACAATATTTACCTAAGCTTGCTTCGGGTGAATTAATCGCTGCCTATGCATTAACAGAGCCAGGTTCAGGTTCAGATGCTCTAGGTGCAAAAACGACTGCAAAATTAAATGAAGCTGGCACACATTATATTTTAAATGGTGAAAAACAGTGGATTACGAATGCAGGCTTTGCAGATGTATTTGTTGTTTATGCAAAAATTGATGGCGATAAATTCTCTGCCTTTATCGTAGAACGTGCCTACAATGGTGTTTCAGTAGGTCCAGAAGAGAAGAAAATGGGAATTAAATCTTCATCAACTCGTACATTAGTATTGGAAGATGCGGAAGTACCTGTAGAAAATCTATTAGGCGAAATTGGTCGTGGTCATATCATTGCGTTCAATATTTTAAACATTGGTCGTTATAAACTAGGCGTGGGCACAATTGGTGGATCGAAACGTGCATTGGAGTTAGCTATTCAGTATACAAACCAACGTCAGCAATTTAAAACAAAGCTTTCTGATTTCAATCTGACAAAAGAGAAATTATCAACGATGGCTTCTCAATTGTATGCTTCAGAATCATTAAACTATCGTACTGTTGGACTATTTGAGGATCGCTTAAGCCAGTTAAGCCTGGAAGAGCAAAAGCAAGGAAAAGTAATTGCAGGTGCGATCGCCGAATATGCGATTGAATGTTCTATTGCCAAAGTATTCGGTTCAGAAACATTAGACTATATTGCTGACGAAGCTGTCCAACTTCATGGCGGTTATGGCTTTATGGCTGAGTATGAGGTAGAGCGTATTTACCGTGATTCTCGTATTAATCGAATTTTTGAAGGAACAAACGAAATTAACCGCATGATTGTACCTGGTACATTTATGAAAAAGGCGCTAAAAGGTGAGCTGCCATTATTACAAGTGGCTCAAAATTTACAGCAAGAGCTGCTTATGCTAATGCCAGAGGAAATCGGTACAGAGCCGTTAGCACAAGAAAAATATTTAGTGAAAAATGCCAAGAAAATTGCTGTCTTAGCTGCAGGCTTAGCAGCCCAACGCTTTGGTGCAAAGCTTGATCAAGAGCAAGAAGTATTGGTAAACATTGCGAATATAGCTAACCAATTATTTGCAATGGAATCAGCTGTCTTACGTACAGAAAAGGCAATTGCTCGTGACGGTGTTGAAAAAGCACATCAAAAATTGCTATACACACAAATTTTCTGCCAGGAAGCATTCGCAGAAATCGAAAAGGAAGCAAAAGACACAATTCTTGCTTCAGCAGATGGCGATGCAGCCCGTATGACATTATCTGCACTGCGTAAGCTAACGCGTAATAATCCATACAATCTAATTGTGAAGAAGCGTGAGGCTTCAGTTAAATTAATTGATGCTGAAAAATATATTGTTTAAAGCGCACACCTAACCTAGCTATCTGCAAAAGATAGCTAGGTTTTTTTATATAAGAAAAATGACTAATATCGTAAGAGGACGGATAAAAATGCAAAACTAGTGGATAAACTTACAAAAAAGAGTGAAGTTCACCATTGAAAACAACTATGATGGTATACTACAGAAAAAGACAGAAGAGGAGCATTGTAATGACGATTCAATTTTTCCATTATCCGAAATGTACAACATGTAAAAAGGCACAGAAGTGGTTAAATGAGCATGAGGTTTCCTATGAAGAGGTACATATCGCAGAGCAACCTCCCACTAAAGAAGAATTAACAGCTATTTGGCAGGCTAGCGGACAGCCTTTGAAGAAATTTTTTAATACCTCAGGTATGAAATATCGTGAGCTTGGCTTAAAGGACAAGTTAGCCGAAATGACGGAGGATGAGCAGCTTGAGTTATTAGCTTCAGATGGTATGTTAATTAAACGTCCCATCGTCACAGATGGAAAAAAAGTTACTTTAGGTTTTAAAGAAGTAGATTTTGAGCAAGCTTGGAAATAACCGTATTAAACCTTGTATTTAGAGGAGAAGTATGGCACACTGAAAGTGAATATATTACATATTTATGGAGGGGTTTTTTGCATGAGCACACCTAAAGACTTACGATACTCTGAAGAACATGAATGGGTAAAAGTAGAAGATGGAAAAGTACGTATTGGTATTACTCACTTCGCACAATCTGAATTAGGAGATATCGTATTCGTTGAGCTTCCACAAGTTGGCGACGAAATCAAAACAGATGATCCATTCGGTAGCGTAGAATCAGTAAAAACTGTTTCTGAATTATATGCACCAATCTCAGGTACTGTAGTGGAAGTAAATGCAGATTTAGAAGATAGCCCAGAATTCGTTAATGAATCACCATATGAAAAAGCATGGATGATCGTTGTTGAGCCTGCTGATGCATCAGAAGTTGAGAAACTAATGACAGCAGAGCAATACGAAGAAATGATCGCTGAATAAGACAAGCCATAATCGAAAAACGTCGGCAACTACCGGCGTTTTTTGTTATATAATGACTTATAAGTGGGGATCTCTAAATGGAGGTGGCGTAATGTTCGAGGGAAAATGCTTGATAGTAGAAGGGCGTTCAGATAAGCTACAAATTGAGCCTATTTTGAATGAGAATGTTACAATACTATGTACGAATGGTACAATTGGTGTGCATCAACTAGAAGAACTACTGGATCCCTATGAGGGCTGTGAGCTATTTACTTTTTTTGATGCAGATACTTCTGGGGATAAGCTACGTGCATTAATGGACAGACATTATCCAGAAGCTGAGCATCTGCGCACAATGCCAACATACAAGGAAGTAGAAACGACACCAAGAAAAGTCCTAGCGATGATTTTACTGCGTGCACATTTTTCAATCCATAATGAATATATTTTGTAAGGTTGCGTGAGTAAATGGAAGAATGGTCAACAGAGCAGTGGGAAACGGCTAAACAGTCGGGAGAGAAAACTGCATTTTATTTATATACTCCGATGTGTGGAACATGTGCAGTGGCATCTAAAATGATGTCCGTTATTGAACAATTACTGCCACAGCTACAAATTGGTAAAGCAAATATCAACTTTTTGGAACACATTGCCTATGAGCATCAAATTGAAAGTGTTCCCTGTCTACTCATCAGTGATGGCGGAAAAGTGACAGAAAAAATTTATGCCTTTCAATCCGTACCATTTTTATATGAATTGTTAAAAAAATCAATTGACTGAACTTTACTAGCGTGGTAAAGTATCAAATATATTACTAAAACATTAAATATATCGAACTCTTATGAAGAGTGGCGGAGGGAAGTGCCCTATGAAGCCCGGCAACCATCACAATGTGAAAAGGTGCCAAATCACTCAAAGATTTTTCTTTGAAAGATGAGAGAACGGTTTAACGTATCATACGTGACCCCTTCTACTTGTCTGTGAGTGAAGGGGTTTTCTATATGAGAAAAGGAGTATTCGCTATGATCCAGCTTCAAAATATTACAAAGAAATACAAAACAGCAAATGGCGAATTAACGGCAGTCAAAGACGTCAACCTTACTATTAATAAAGGTGAAATTTTTGGCATTATCGGCTATAGTGGTGCTGGTAAAAGTACCATGATTCGTTTATTAAACGGTTTAGAGAAACCGACAGCAGGAACAGTAACGGTGAACAATCAAGAATTTTCATCGATAAAAGGGCAAAAGCTTAGAGCGGCTAGACAAAAGGTAAGTATGATTTTCCAGCATTTCAATTTACTTTGGTCGAGAACAGTTGCCGAAAATATTGCATTCCCTTTAGAAATCGCAGGCTTCCCAAAGGCTCAACGTGAAGCACGTGTGAAGGAATTGATTGCCCTTGTAGGCTTAGAAGGGCGCGATAAGGCCTATCCATCCCAGCTTTCTGGTGGACAAAAGCAGCGTGTAGGAATTGCACGTGCATTAGCGAATAATCCAGAGGTTTTACTATGTGATGAGGCGACTTCCGCACTCGATCCTGAAACAACGGATGCTATTCTTGATTTACTCGTAGATATAAATGAACGCTTAGGCTTAACAATCGTCCTGATTACCCACGAAATGCATGTCATTCGCAAAATTTGTCATCGTGTAGCGGTGATGGAGGCAGGCGAAATTGTGGAACGTGGTGAGGTATTGCAAGTCTTCCAAGCCCCACAGGCAGCTATTACTAAGAAGTTTGTATCTCAAATTACAGACACTAAGGAAACACAAGATACGGTAGCACAAATTAAAACAAACTATCCAACTGGACAACTTGTCAAACTTATTTTTGTTGGTGAAAAAACAGAACAGCCTGTCATCTCACATCTTGTGAAACAATTTGATGTAGAAGTAAGTATTGTTCACGGAAATATTTCGCAAACAAAAAATGGTGCATATGGTACATTGATTGTGCAAATTGATGGCTCTCAGACAAACGTCACTGAAGCCCTTCGTTATTTAAATACAGTGGAAGTACAGACGGAGGTGATTGAAAATGCTAACTAATCTCTTTCCGAATGTAGACTGGGAAAATATGTGGCAAGCTACGTATGAAACATTATACATGACAGCTATATCAACGGTTGTGACATTTATTCTTGGGTTAGTCATTGGTATTGTTCTATTTTTAACTAGTCCCAATCAGTTATGGGCAAATAAAATCGTTAACTTTTTAACAGGATCACTCGTCAATATTTTCCGTTCCATTCCATTTATCGTATTAATTATTTTATTAATTCCATTTACGAAGTTTTTACTAGGTACAATTCGAGGAGCTAATGCGGCGTTACCTGCATTAATTATCGGTGCAGCACCGTTTTATGCTCGTATGGTATTAATTGCGTTACGTGAAATTGATAAAGGTGTGATTGAAGCAGCTCGTTCAATGGGGGCGAAAACTTCTACAATTATTTGGAAAGTATTGGTTCCTGAATCATTGCCAGCCTTGATTTCTGGTATCACTGTAACGGCTGTTGCTCTTGTAGGTTATACTGCGATGGCAGGAATTATTGGTGCAGGGGGTCTTGGTAACTTAGCTTTTTTAGACGGCTTCCAGCGAAATCGCCAAGATGTGACATTAATGGCAACTATTTTGATCTTAGTAGTCGTATTTATTATTCAATGGATTGGTGATTTAATTACCGAGAAAATTGATAAACGCTAGCAAGAAAAAGAGGTTATTTCGGTTCTTACCGCTAACATATTTTAAACAAATAAAAGGGAGTGTCATAAATGAAAAAGTTATTAGCAGGATTATTTTTATCAATACTTGTACTAGCATTAGCAGCTTGCGGTACAGATAAAAAAGAAGATGAAAAATCAGCATCAGGTGATCAAACAGATAGCAAAGAAAACATAACATTAAAAGTAGGTGCTTCTAATACACCACACGCAGTCATTTTAGACAAAGCAAAACCGATCTTAGCTAAAGAAGGCATAGACCTTGAAATTGAAACGTATACAGATTATGTTCTACCAAACCAAAATTTAGAGTCAAAAGATATTGATGCCAACTATTTCCAGCACATTCCTTATTTAGAGCTACAAATTAAAGACAATGGCTATGATTTCGTCAATGCAGGTGGCGTTCACATTGAACCAATTGGTATTTACTCAAAAAAATATAAAACGTTAGAAGACCTGCCTGAAGGCGCAACAATCTTACTTTCTAACTCAGTATCTGACCATGGTCGTATGCTGTCATTATTAGAGGCTAAAGGCTTAATCAAATTAAAAGAAGGCATTGATAAAACAGCAGCAGAATTAAAGGATATTGAAGAAAATCCTAAAAACTTTAAATTCGATGCAAATACTGCACCAGAGATGCTTGTACAAATGTACGAAAATGATGAAGGCGATGCAGTACTTATCAATTCTAACTTTGCCATCGATAACGGTTTAAACCCAATTGAAGATGCTATTTCTCTTGAAGATAAAGAATCTCCATATGTTAACATCATCGCTGTACGTGCAGGTGATGAAACAAAACCTGAAATTAAAAAATTATTAGAAGTATTAACATCTAAAGAAATCCAAGACTTCATTTTAGAAGAGTGGAAAGGTGCAGTAGTACCGGTTAAATAATATTCGAAAGGTATGTGAGTCATATAACTCACATACCTTTTTTATAAATCCCTTAAGTATTAGTCATACTTAAGGGATTTTTTGCATTTATAAATTATTTAGCCTAAAATAGAAGTTTTGAAATTATTGATAAATATAATGTGATTTATCGCACTATTATTGTCGAAATTTGATGAAAATAGGTATTTTATAACGTTTTTCAAAATGTTTAGAAATTGTTTAGTTTCAATTAGTACTATATAAACGTTAACAAATTGTTGAATGTTTTTGATTAATCGTTTTTCACTGAAAAATCATGCAGTGGTAATTAGCAGTGAAAGGAGTTTGTTTAAAGCTAAATTCTTTAACGTTAAATCTGTTAGAAGTTGAATATTGTTTAGATAGAGGAGTAAATTTTTATGAAAATAAAAACGCAATCATTAAGCTCAGTGCTATCAAAGAAAATTAAATCTAAAACTGCGACTATTGGGGTTATTGGACTTGGTTATGTGGGGTTACCATTTGCTGTTGAGATTGTGCAAAGTGGTTTTCGTGTTATAGGTTTTGATAAAAATCAAGATAAAATCAGACTGTTACAGGCAGGTGATAGTTATATAGCTGATTTATCTAAAGAAAATATACGGCAAATCATTAAAAATAAACAATTTGAAGTCACTAATGATTTTGCTAAACTTTCGCATGTTGACGTAGTAGTAATTTGTGTACCAACACCTACAACAATAGATGGAACGCCTAATATTTCATTTATAGAAGAGGCAACGTATAGCATTGGAAGAAATATTAAGTCTGGTGCACTCGTTATTCTTGAAAGTACAACTTACCCTGGGACAACAGAAGATATTGTTCAGCCCATTTTTCAAAAAAATGGTTTTGTTATAGGTCATGATTTGTTTTTAGCTTATTCACCAGAACGTATAGATCCAGGCAATAATAGGTTTTCCGTTTCGAATACGCCGAAAGTGGTTGGGGGTATAACAGCAGCATGTCTAGAAGTATCAAAGGTTTTTTATGAAACAGTCATTCATACCACTATATATACTGTGACGAGTCCGAGAGTAGCTGAAATGGAGAAATTACTGGAAAATACATTTCGGCAAATCAATATTGCCCTTGTCAATGAGTTAAGTCAAATTTGTTATAAAATGGATATTGATGTTTGGGAGGTTATTCAAGCAGCTACTACAAAGCCATATGGTTTTATGCCGTTTAAACCCGGACCTGGAGTTGGGGGACATTGTATCCCCGTAGATCCTAAATATTTATTATGGGCTGGGCAACAGCATGGCATCTCTGCAACATTGATTGAGGCTGCAGATAAAGTCAATGAATCAATGCCGAACTTTGTTGTGAATAGATTAGAAATTTACTTACGTAAACTAAATAAAGAACTATGTAAGGCCAGTATCGTTGTCATTGGTGTTACCTATAAGCCTAATATAAATGATCCACGTGAATCTCCAGCACTTCGTGTTATCCAACAGCTATTAGATAGTCAGTGTGAACTAAAGATTATCGATCCGTTTATTCAAACATTCTCTGTACAACAATCCCTTTTAAACACAGTTCCATTAACGGCAGAAATAATCCGACAGGCAGATGCCGTATTAATTTTAACGAATCATGCAAATATTGATTACTCTTTAATTGATCAACAGGCTTCCTTAATTTTTGATACACGTAATACCAATTTTGCGTTCGAAAATAAAAATTATCACAAGTTATAAGGGGAATTCATTGGAAATGAAACTACTTAAAATCTGTAGTCTGCTTATTTTATTGATTCTAACGGGATGTCACTCCGCTACCGAAGAAACGATTCATCCTGTTGATTCATCTATTAAAATCAAAAAATCTGATGGGTCAATGAGTGATTTAATTAGTCATGCCAATATTGTCGTATCGAAAGTTGCCTTAACATTTAATGGCTTTGCAGATAACGAAACAATGGAGCAATTACTAAGAAAATTAGATGAATCGAATATGAAAGCGACTTTTTTCTTGGAGGGCATGCGTGTTGCTCAGGAGCCAGAGCTTGTGAAGGATATCTTAAAGAGGGGTCATGAGGTACAAAACGGTACATTGACGTTTCCAAATGTAGCGACGTTAGATTATGACCAGACGTATGAAGAAATTTTTTTAACTAATCAAATTTTTGAAGAGCATTTAGGCTATACACCGAAATATGTGCGAAGTCGCTCAGGTGATGTAACCGACAATATGCGTTTAGTAGCAGCCACACTAGATATGAAGGCTGTTATTGGATTATCTATTAATCCACTTGATAGAAAAATGCAAAGTGCTCAAGAGCTGATTGACTATATCAGCCAATATATTGATAGGGGCTCTATCATCCATCTCAACACATACATTAATCCTGCCATTATTGATACCATTCCCTTATTAGCGCAATTAGCTAAAGAACGTGAGTACACGATTACTACGTTAAGCGATGTGTTAGACGAACGATATTTAACAAAGTCTGTAGAAGAAATAAAAGGGTATGACGCTGTTAGCCCCAATTTAAACTATGAGCATGCCAAGCCAAATATATATTATCGAAAAGAGACCTCCAAAAAAGAAATAGCTATTACTTTTGATGATTGGGCTCATGAAAAGCGCGTAAAAGAAGTACTGGACGTTTTACGAAAATATAATATCAAAAGTACATTTTTTTTAATTGGTAGTGGAGTCGAGAAAAATCCACAGTTAGCAAAAATGATTGTAGAGGAAGGTCATGAGGTAGCAAGTCACTCCTATTATCATTTAGATGTTACGAAAATGACACCTGAAGAATTGCAGGATGATTTAGTGAAGGCTCATCGAGCGCTGACCTATGCTTTACAAGAGCCACCGCTTTTATATTTCAGACCAGCGCAAGGCATAATGGATGAGCGAACAGCCAAAATTATTACTGCTGCGGGGATAAAAACCATTGCAATGTACGATATTGCTTCTTTTGATTGGAATTTAGATTTTAAAGCACAGGACATTTATGAACGAGTAATCGAAAGGGCTGCACCAGGGAAAGTCATTGTCATGCATATTTTAGATGGAACGAATACAGTAGAAGCATTACCACTAATTATTGAAAAACTACAACAAGATGGCTATAGCTTTAGTAAAATGTCGACTTGGATTGAGGAAGATATAAGTAGGGATGTGAATGAGTGATGACAACGAAAAAAGAGATTTTAACGACACCACGCTCTGACCGCCGAATTCTATCAAATATTCCCGATCCTGAAAATGTACGAAACCTAGTGGATCGACGTGGAGCATCCTACCAGAAAGAGGAGATTGATCCTACAGATGTGAACGAAGTTTATCGTCTCCAACGAATGAGTTTACGCTATGAAACAAATTTTGAAGTTCAGCTTAAAAGACCTAGACGTCCAGTGAGTTCAAATAAATATTATGCAGAGGATATTTCAGTAACGGGTATCCTTGTTTACTCCCATCAGCCCCAACAGTTATTAATCGATGAAATACTAACAATGGGATTCACAATACCAGGAGGGGCAATGCCAGAGGGCTATGAGTCCAAAGTCAAGTTAAAGGCTCGGGTTGTACGTTATTTTACGAAAGAAGTAGATGAACAAATCCGTTATTACATTGCTTGTGAATTTTTGCATCCATTAAATGAATATATGATAAAAAACCGTTGGGGCGTTTCTATTTTTGTAGCTAGTTTGTTTTTCTTGATTGTGTCCCTTTGTGTCATATTAATGAGAGCAGAAAGTTTGATTTATTTCAGATTTAATAAATTTTTATATCTTTATAGTATTATTGCCGCAACGTTTCTGTTAAGTAGATATATGTTTGGTATTCTCTATAAAAATGTACCAATTAATCCGAAGTTTGAACCAGGTGTATCCATTATTATCCCTGTGTTTAACGAAGAGGAATGGATTCATCGCACGGTATCAAGTTGTATCAATCAGTATTATCCAGTGGATAAGTTAGAAGTAATCGTTGTTGATGATTGTTCAACAGATCGCACAGAAGAAAAGGCAAAGGATATGATTAACCTTATACATGGTGAGGGTGAACGTTTTAGGACGAATGATCGCTTAAAGTTTTTTAAGCTCCCACAGAACGGAGGAAAACGTGAAGCCTTAGTTGCAGGGGTTCATCAAGCAAAACATGAATTAGTTGTGTTTGTGGATTCAGATAGTTTTTTAGAGCCACATGCCATCCGCAATTTAGTTCAGCCTTTCCAAGATCCTAAAATGGGCGGTGTGGCTGGTCGAACGGAGGTTGAAAATAAATTTACCAACTCGCTTACAAAATTACAAGCAGTCCGTTATTATATAGCTTTTCGAATTATGAAAGCAGCTGAATCATGGTTTGATACGGTTACTTGTTTATCGGGGCCATTAGCCTGCTATCGGAAAGAGCTTATTTTAAAAAATGAAACAGCCTGGCTCAATCAAAAGTTTCTTGGTCAGCCAGCTACATTTGGGGATGACCGCAGTATGACCAATTATATCTTAAAAACACATCGAACAGGCTATCAGGATAATGCAATTTGTTCTACGATTGTTCCTTCTGATACGAAAGTTTTTTTATCACAACAAATGAGATGGAAACGTTCTTGGCTTCGAGAATCATTACGTGCATTTTTATTTATGTGGAAAAAAGAACCTTTTATGTTTCTTTTCTTTATCATTGGTTTAATTGTGCCAATCGCTGCCCCGATTATTGTTGTATATAACTTAATTTATGTACCATTGATCTATGGCATTTTTCCAACAACGTTTCTACTAGGCTTACTATTAATGGCTATGTTAATGAGTTTGGCACATTTATTCTTTAGAAAGAGCACACTGTGGGGGTTTGGTTTTATCTTTGTTCTATACTATGAATTTATTTTGCTCTGGCAGATGCCAGTAGCATGGGTTACTTTTTGGAAATCTACATGGGGAACAAGAGAAACACCTCAAGACGTTTTAGAGAAAGAAAAGAAAATGGAGAAACAGAAATTACGAAGATCCCTATTTCAGTTATTTAAAAAAAGAAAAATGGGTGAGAAGGAATGAAAGGAAAAAGCATAGAACTTCAGCCAGCTAAAAAAAATCGTTGGAAAATCATTCGTTCGATCGTACAATTCATCATTGTGTTTTTCTTAGCTGTGATATTAATAAAAGCTATATTTTTGACAGAGAAGCGAACTGCTGAAGCAGTGCCATTAAACAATAAAGACGGGTTTATAGCCCTTTCTTATTTCGGGGTAAGTAGAAATGATTCTCCTAAATATGTATCAAAAAAGAATTTGGAAGAACAATTAACATTATTGAAAAAGCAAGGTTTTCAAACAATTACACAAAAGGATATATTAGATTTCTATAAAAAAGACAAACCATTGCCTAAAAAAGCATTGTATTTATCATTTGAGGATGGTCGCACAGATTCTAGTATTTTTGCTCAAAATATTATAGAAAAATTAAATTATAAGGCGACAATGTTTACGTATGCCAATAAAATGGCTACGAGGGATAGTAAATTCTTAAAGCCTAAAGATTTAAAGTTGATGAAAAGAAGCGGATATTGGGAATTAGGATCTAATGGGTATAGATTAACCTATATTAATGTTTTTAACGATAAAGGACAATCACTTGGTGTTATCGATGAAAATGATGTACCTAATAAAACAACGATAGAATACTACAACCATTATTTAATGGACTTTATTCGGAATCCATATATGATTCCAAGTGAAACACGACAAGAGATGGAAGAACGCATTAAGAAGGATTACACGTTGATGGAGGATATTTATCAACAAGAGTTTGGCGAAGTGCCAAAAGCTTATGCGATTATGCATGCTAATTCCCTTTATAACAATATGGACCTGTTAGTCCAAAAAATGAATGACAAGGAAATTAAAGACAAGTTTCGCCTGCATTTTAATTTAGAGAGGAGTGCCTATAATGATCGAGAGGCAGATCTTTATAACTTAAATCGCTTACAAGTATCACCGTATTGGTCAACCAATCATGTCATGATGAAAATTTTTCAAACTAGTAAACAAAACATTGAATTTAAGATAGGCGATCCTCAAATAGCACAAAATTGGCATGTGGTAAATGGAGCAGCTGAATTTGAAAATAATGAAATTACCTTAACCTCTCCTCCATCTAGTGAAGGCAGAATTCTCTTAAAGGATGCTTTAGCCGAAAGCTTTCAAGCACACTTTACTTTTAAAGGAAATGTTGTAGGTCAGCAAGCTTTCTACACCAATTACGATGAAAAAACAAACAGCTATTTACGAATTGCATTAGTAGATAATGAGATTGTAGTAAGTGAAAAATTACCAGAGGCAGGTATTGTTGAGAAGGAGCGCTTTCAGTTAAATAAAATAAAATGGAATGAAGAGGAATATGCATTTAACAAAGCGACCGTTTACACCTATCGTGATACTCAAAAGGGTTCTCGCATTGACGACAAAGAGTACCCAAGAAACCTAGCGAAAAAAAGAGTATTTCACATTAACGTCAATCAGGATAAAATAGAAATAAATGTAGATAATGTATTATCCGAGACCGTTCAAATAAATCCAGCATTACAAGGGTCACAGATTGGGTTTGGTGCGTTATACAGTAAAAAGGATACTTCACATGAACAGTATGCAGATGATATTTACGATACATTCGTAGAGGATATTTTGATTACAGATAGTAAAAAGCAAATCATTTATACAAACCAATATACGAATTTTGAGAAGGTAAAGAAAAAAACTATAGCTATGATAAACGATGTAGTGGATTTCTTTATTGAAACCTTCTAAACTGAGGTGAAATTTAATTCAAGTGAAGAATTTTGTATTGTTTATCTGTATAGCGCTCCTATTTATTACGGCTTGTAGTCCTAGTAAAGAACCATCAGCTGTAGCAAAAATTGATGCAAAAAATAAAGAGAAGCTTCGTTTGTCTATCTGGTTACCTGAATGGCAAAATTATTTTGCTATGGAGGATTTGAAAAATTCTCAAAAAGGACTACACGATATAAGGGTTTTCGGTGCTTATTTTAATAGTAATGATGAATTGCTTTTAACAGAAAATGCAATTGATATGTTGCAACAAACACAGCAGCAATTTACTAAATCACATCATGTAATCCTAACGCTTATTAATGATTATGTTACAGATAACGCTCCATCAGTTCAAAAGGATAGTAAGCTTTTGCACAGACTGGTCTATGATTCTGCTGCTAGAAAAAGGCATATCAGCAATATTTTAGAGGTAGTAGAACAGTACCAATTGGCTGGGATTGAAATTGATTATGAAAAGGTAGCACAAGAAGACCTAAAAAAATATACCCTCTTTTTAAAAGAGCTGTACCAAGCGCTTTCCAAAAAGAATAAGACATTACATGTCGTCCTAGAGCCAAGCTTTCCATTTGATGTGAAATTACCTGATGGACCTATCTATACTGTAATGGCCTATAATGTTCATGGCTATCATAGTGGACCAGGTGCAAAAGCCACTTTTTCTTTTCTTAATGATTTAGTGAAAAAAATCAAGAAGTCAAATCAAGATTTAGCCATTGCCTTTGCTACAGGTGGTTTTGAATGGGTAGCAGAAGATAAAACGTTTGCTTTAACGGAACTGGAGGCTGAGCAAATATTAGCTGATACGAAAGCAGAAAAGAGACGTGATAAGGCAAGTGGTGCGGTTTATTTTACGTATATAGATGATAGCGGAATCAGCCATGAAGTTTGGTATGCTGATCAAGTAACGCTTGAAAAATGGGTGAACTATGTACAGAGGAGAAACTATCATGACGTGGTGTTATGGCGTGCAGGAGGCTTAGGCGCAAAAACATTACAATGGATTGGTGAGCATTCAACTAAATAATGTGAAGTCAAAAAAAATCGCCAAAAAGGCGATTTTTTATTGGAATTGAGAAAGACGAGAAAAGAAGTTTTTCACAAAGTCTAAAAATATAGCTTCTGAAGGTGCGATTTCTCGATTAACTGGTGAAATAATACCAACTGTTCTAGGTATTGTTGGAGATTCGATAGGGACCTTAATGGTAAAGCGAGCTGCTGAATCATAAAGAGAGCTCTCTGGTAATAGACTAACACCTATGCCAGCTGCGACTAAGCCCTTTAGTGCATCCAAATCTTCTCCCTCTGAAATGACATTTGGTAAAAAGCCTGCAGCTCGACAAGCATCCATTGCTACCTTATGCAAAATGTAACCATCTGGAAATAATACAAATAGATCATTTCTCAACTCTGCAAGCTGTATGCTTTCTCTTTTAGCTAATGGATGATTGGCTGGTAAAAGAGCAGCAATATTTTCAGTAAACAGAATGGTTGATTGGATGGATTCGTCCTTCGGGGGCAGGGGTCCCAAAAAGGCGAGGTTCAACTCCCGATTTTTGACTGCATCAATCAAAAATCGATAAGACCCTTGACGTAGTTGAAATTGTAAATCAGGATATTCGCGTTTAAAGGCAGAAATAACGGTTGGCAGAACATAGCTAGCTAAACTTGTTGGAAAGCCGATTTTAATTGAGCCCTTTGCAGGATCAAGATATTCTTCTATTTGCTTTGCTGCAAAATCGATGGCCTTTAATGCCGTAATGGTATGTTCAAGAAATGTCTTCCCTATTGGTGTTAATTTGACATTTCGTCCCACTCGTTCAAATAACGAGGTGCCTAACTCATCTTCAAGATTTGCGATTTGCCGACTAATGGCAGATTGGGCTACATGAAGATGCTCAGCTGCCTCTGAAATATGCTCACGTTCAGCAACCTCTACAAAATAGCGTAATTGACGTAACTCCACTAACATTTCACCTCTATTAATCTAAAAATAAGATTGATTATACCTTAATTATATATTATTTAAGATGAAAAATGACTGTTCATGTCAAAATAAAAATTATAAGCTGTTAGATATTTGAGAGTTTGCTATTGTAAGATGAGGAGGAGGTGGGATTCATGATAAAAAAAAGTTTAAGTTGGTTATTTATTTTAGTAGCCATCACGATGCTAACTTATTTAATTTTTAACGATCAAGATACAAGCAATACTAAGTTACAGGCAGTGGATGGTCAATTAGATTTATCGGAAATAACAAAAGAGGAAGAGATTGTAGCATTGTCTGGAGAATGGCGTTTTATAGGCAATAAATTTCTTGAACCTGCTAATTTTCCTGATCATGCTCCCATTGAAAAGGTTCCTGGACCATGGCAGGCCGATGCAGAGTATGGTACTTATCAACTTAAAATTAAGCTACCACCTCATTTCAAAAAAATAGGTATTCGGGTACGAAATATTTGGTCATCTCATCGACTTTTTATAAATAATGAGATCGCTGCCTCCTATGGTAAACTTGCTACTGCTCGAGAAGCATCAGAACCAAGTAATCCTGTTTATGAAGTGTATTTTTCACCTTCTTCTGATTCGGTGACCCTAACAATACAAGTTGCAGATTTTTATAATGCAAGGCATGGCATTATATTTCCTATAGATATTGGAGATGCGGATGCTCTAGCAAAAGATGTCATTCAAGATGTGTACTTAGAAAAAACAACGATTATCATGTTATTAATATTTTCAATCTTTCATTTTAGTTTGTATTTATTAAGAATAAGAGACAAAGCGTTTTTTTATAGTGCAATGTATTTTTTTACGTTGGCAATTTTGGTATGTACAAGAGGCGAACGAACTCTTTATAGAGAGTTTCCTACTATAGAATTTGAATTTTATTTTCGTTTGCAAGATTTTATAACATATATAAATGCAGTGATGCTATTCCTGTTCTTTGCCTATACGGTAACAGCTATGATGAAGCGTAGGACAGCTTTATTATTTGTGTCACCACTACTATTATATGGTGTTGGAACACTGCTTTTACCAGCAAGATCCTTATCAGAGCTACAATATATATTTTTTACCTATATAAATTTCCTAGCATTTTTTATAATAGGACGATTATTGTATTTGATCATGACGAAAAGTGCTCATGTTCCAAAAAATGAACTGATAATATTAAGTGCCACAATTATATCTCTATTAATTTTTAGCATAAGTGGAACCTTTGATCAGCTTTTTTTCTCTGGACGAAATGTTTTTAATCGTATTGGTCTGCTATTCTTTGTAGTATGTATGAATATTTATTTGGCAATGCGACTAATTAATCGAACAAGAGACGCTGAATTATATAGTCAACGTCTAGAAAAGGCGACAATCGGTAAGGATTCCTTTTTAGAAGTGACAACAAATGAATTAGAACAACCTCTTTATCATGCATTAAATATAATAAAATCCTTATCAAATCAATCTATGACGGATAAGCAACAACTACTAGAACAACAATTAGAACGCTTATTATATCTAGTAAATGACTTAAAAGATTTTACTAGAATAAGATTTCAGGATTTCAAAATAGATGTACATCCTGTTAATATACAAATGATTATTCAGCATGTTCTAACTATGCACGAAAAGAAAATAAAAAAAACGCATATTCGTTTATACAAGCACATGAATCCGAAATTATTAGTTCAAGCTGATGAGCAGCGTGTAGGACAAATCTTATACAGGGTACTTGAAACAGCTATTGCTCACGCTGGGAATGGGGATGTGATCCTAACTGTTTTACATCTTGATGCAGACGTAAGGCTCTTGGTAGAAGGAGCTGGCCCTGAGCCTATACAGCAAAAAGCAGCAGATGAGACAGGACAGTCGATAGGGAAAGCCATCATTGAGCAGATGGGTGGTACATATTCGAAAGATTTATTACAAAATGGCATTCGATTTATCATCACCTTGCCATTTGGGGGCTACGAGCAAGTGCTAAAAGACAATGAGAAGTTTATCATTACGAATGATCAGCCACTGTTCAATGAAAATTTGCCAAGATTACTCATAGTTGAGGATGATGTCATTCATGCAGAGGTTTTACAAACATTACTACAAGGCCAATATGCGATAGAGGTAGTGCATTGTCCAGAGGAGGCACTCAGCATTATTCAGCAAAAAAGACCTGATTTTTTATTAATAGATGAAGTGATGCCTGGAATGGGGGGCATTGCCCTAACCAAATATATACGTCAGTATTATAGCTATATAGATTTACCGATTATTATGTTAGTAGCCAATGAATATCCAACGAATATTTCACTTATCCTGGAATCAGGGGCCAATGATTATATCCGTAAGCCAGCTACAAAAGAAATGTTACTTTCACGTTTATCGGCTATAGCATTAACGAAAGAGGCTATGGGCAAAGCGATACAGCATGAAATGGCTTTTCTACAGGCACAAATCAATCCTCATTTTTTATACAATGCACTCAGCAGTATTATTTCGTTTTGTTATACAGACGGGGAGCGAGCAGGGCATTTATTAACGATGCTTTCTACCTATTTACGTTATATATTAGAATCAGGCAAGGATGGACAACGCGCAACGTTAGAGAAAGAGCTTGAAATTATACGTGCCTATGTAGAGATTGAACAAGCACGCTTTGGTGATAAGTTAACGGTTATTTTGACAGTAGAAGAGACATTAGATGCTGCCAAGATAGAAATTCCAAGTTTACTGATACAGCCTTTAGTCGAAAATGCAATTCGTCATGGGATTTTTGAAAAGGATGGAAATGGGACAGTCTTTATTGAAATTAAAAGGCAGCAAAATAATCTTAGCATTCAAGTGAGAGATGATGGCGTTGGTATGACTGAGGAACAGGTAAAAGCTTTAAACAATGGAGAAAATATATTTTCAAATGGCATCGGATTTACTAATGTTCTACGTCGAGTAAAAGAAATGCCGAGTGCTACTCTTTCTATTACTTCTAAAAAAGATGAAGGTACAACAATGATATTTATACAACCTTTAAAGGAGCTTCAACATGTGGAAAATTATTATGGTAGAGGATGAACAGCCAATTTTAGATTTGCACAAGCTATTACTTGAAAAAGAGGGACTTTTTCAAGTTATTGCCACCTTTACATCACCTTTAGAAGCAATAACTCAAATTTTGTCCATTAAGGGTGAATATGATGCGCTAATTTTAGATATAGAAATGCCTAAGATGAATGGATTAGAGCTTGCGGCTATTTTAGTAGAAGAAGGCATTGATGTCCCTATTATTTTTTCAACAGCCTATGCAAAATATGCTGTTGATGCTTTTCGAGTACAAGCATTAGATTATGTATTAAAGCCCATGACACCAAGTATTGTACTACAAGTAAATGAAAGACTTACAAAATATTATGGGCGTCAAACACAGCGAAACACTACGAAGTTGGTAGTTAGTTTAAAAGGTGAGGTTGGAACAAGGATACATGACAAAGCTATTAAATGGCGAACAAAGGTTATGGAGGAGCTATTTTATTATTTATTAGTCCATGAAGGAATCGTAGTATCGAAGTATCGTATTTTAGATGATATTTGGCCTAATATAGATGAGAAAAAAGCGTTAGCTAATCTTTATAATACGATTTACCGTCTACGTCAGCTTTTTATAGAGCTAGGTTTACCTATTCAAATAGAACGCGTGAATGAGGGCTATGAGCTGAAGACAAATGATGCAATTGTTATCACTTCTACCTCAGAGTCAGATGCTTTTTTACTGGAATCAAAAGGATATTTATGGGCATATCATCTAAATTAATGGAGAAATGGCAGAAATGTTGGATACAATCTACGTTTCTGTCTTTTCATTTACCTAAATTTACTTTTTTGAGGATACAATCCATTAATTTTTATAGCAAAATTTCTTTCTTCCAATATGAACTTAAATTGATTCCATCTTAATGAAATAGGTTATAGTATAGATATGTTGTTTATGCTAATTTGTCACAAAACCGCTACAATTAGCACTTTTCTCGAGGTTTTCACTATGTAGCTAGATGAAATCAATTCTCAATTAGGGATATTTTATTGAAAATGAAGAAAGTCTATTCTCATTGTTTAGGTGAAGTAGTAATAATCTGAAAATGCTTACAAAGTCTTTATTTTTAAAGATTTTATTTAAGGAATGGGAAAGTAATTGAAATGGTTTGCATAGAGAACGATTTTCAGTTAAGATTAGAATGATGATAATTAAGGAATGGTTGACCCATTCACTGAACACTATGGAGGTATTTTCATGTCAACTTTAGTTATTAAAGATCTTCACGTTGCTATCGACGGAAAAGAGATTTTAAAAGGCGTAAATCTTACAATTAATACAAACGAAATTCACGCAATTATGGGACCAAACGGAACTGGTAAATCAACACTAGCTTCTGCTATTATGGGTCATCCAAAATATGAAGTAACTTCAGGTACTGTTGAGCTTGATGGCGAAGATGTACTTGAGATGGAAGTAGACGAGCGTGCTCAAGCTGGTTTATTCCTAGCTATGCAATATCCTTCTGAAATTGCTGGTGTTACAAATGCTGATTTCCTACGTTCAGCAATTAACGCGCGTCGTGAAGAAGGCGATGAAATTTCATTAATGAAATTTATCCGCGAATTAGATAAAAACATGGAATTCCTTGAAATGAACGAAGATATGGCACAACGTTATTTAAATGAAGGTTTCTCTGGCGGTGAGAAAAAACGTAATGAAATTCTTCAATTAATGATGATTAAACCAACGATCGCTATTTTAGACGAAATTGACTCTGGTCTTGATATTGATGCTCTTAAAGTAGTATCTAAAGGAATCAACGCAATGCGCGGTGAAGGCTTTGGCTGCTTAATGATTACACACTATCAACGTCTTCTTAACTACATTACACCAGACCATGTACACGTAATGATGCAAGGACGTGTTGTGAAATCAGGTGGTGCAGAGCTTGCACAACGCTTAGAAGCAGAAGGTTATGACTGGATTAAAAAAGAATTAGGAATCGAAGAAGAAACAGAAGAACAAGAAGCATAAGAAGGAGGACGAACTAGCATGACAGTGGAACTTAACTTGCCTGTAACAGTACAGGACGTGCGCTCGTTCTCAGAAGCAAATGGTGAACCTACTTGGTTTACAGAACTTCGCGCGGCAGCACTAGACAAAGTAACTGGTTTAGATTTGCCAAAACCAGATAGAACGAATATTACAAAATGGGATTTCATGAACTTCCCGGCGTTGGCAGTTCATAGTGAGGCATTCCCTTCATTGGATGCTCTACCTGAAGAAGCAAAAGGTTTAATTGACCTTGAAGCACAAGAAAACCTATATATTCAACGTAATAATACACCAGCATATATTAAGGCATCACAAGAACTTGCTGATAAAGGTGTTATTTTTACTGATATTTTCACCGCAGTTCGTGAACATGGCGAACTTGTACAAAAATACTTTATGACAGAAGCTGTTAAAGTAGATGAGCATAAGTTAACAGCACTTCATACAGCACTTGTTAATGGTGGAGTGTTTGTATACGTACCAAAAAACGTGATCATTGAGCAACCACTTCAAGTTGTTTTCCTTAATGACAATGCGGAAGCTTCGTTATATAACCATGTTTTAGTAGTAGCAGAAGCGAATTCAGCAGTAACATATGTGGAAACTTATGTTTCAACAGTTGAAGAGGCAAAAGGGCAAGCAAATATTATTGCGGAAGTCGTTGTTCAAGATAATGCACAGGTGACATATGGTGCAGTAGATGTCCTTGCAAAAGGCTTTACGACTTATGTAAATCGTCGTGCACGTTTAGCACGTGACGCAAAAGTAGATTGGGCTCTTGGTTTAATGAATGACTCAGATACAATCTCAGAAAATATTACTCATCTAATTGGTGACGGTTCTCATGCAGATACAAAAACAGTAGTTGTTGGTCGTGGAGAACAAAAACTTAACTTCACTACAGAGGTTCGTCACTGGGGTAAAAACTCAAACGGGCATATCTTAAAACATGGTGTCATGAAAGATGCAGCTCAATCTATCTTTAATGGTATTGGCTATATCGAGCATGGTGCAACAAAAGCAGATGCACAACAAGAATCACGTGTATTAATGCTGTCAGAAAAAGCTCGTGGGGATGCAAACCCAATTTTATTAATTGACGAAGATGATGTAACAGCAGGACACGCAGCATCTGTTGGTCGAGTAGATCCATTACAGCTTTACTATTTAATGAGCCGTGGTATCTCGAAAACAGAAGCAGAGCGCCTTGTTATCCATGGATTCCTTGCGCCAGTTGTTACGCAATTACCAATTGAAGGCGTTCAAAAGCAACTGACGGAGGTTATTGAAAGGAAAGTTCGCTAATGATGAATAAAGACATTAAAAGCTATTTCCCAATTTTAAATCAGGATGTAAATGGTCATAGACTTGTATATCTTGATAGTGCAGCGACGTCTCAGAAGCCTGTTCAAGTGATTGAAGCCATTAAAGCTTATTATGAATTTGATAATTCCAATGTTCACCGTGGGGTGCATACACTAGGAAACCGTGCAACAGATAAATATGAAGGTGCTCGTGAAAAGGTTCGTAAGTTTATTAATGCACAATCAACACAGGAAATTATTTTTACGCGTGGTACAACAACCGCTTTAAATACAGTTGCGACAAGTTATGGACGTGCAAATGTTGTCGAGGGTGATGAAATTGTCATTACTCATATGGAGCATCATTCCAATATTATTCCTTGGCAACAATTAGCCAAAGAAAAAAATGCAACTTTAAAATACATTGAGCTTGAAGCAGACGGCACTCTTAGCCTAGAGAAAGTACGTGCGACAGTCACACCTAAAACAAAAATTGTTTCGGTGTCTATGGCATCAAACGTACTTGGAACAATAAATCCAATTAAAGAAATTGCTCAAATTGCACATGCTAATGGTGCTGTCATGGTAGCCGATGGTGCACAAGCTGCGCCACATATGAAAATTGATGTGCAAGATTTGGATGTAGATTTCTTAGGTTTCTCAGGGCATAAAATGTGCGGACCAACTGGAATAGGTGTACTATATGGTAAAAAGGAACACCTTGAAAAGATGGAGCCAATTGAGTTTGGTGGCGAAATGATTGATTTTGTTGGGCTTTATGAGTCAACGTGGAAGGAATTACCGTGGAAATTTGAAGGTGGAACGCCTATTATTGCAGGTGCAATAGGTTTAGGAGCCGCTATAGATTTCTTAACTGATATCGGGTTAGATAACATTCTAGAGCATGAGCATAAGCTTGCAGGCTACGCAATGGATCAACTTGAAACAATTGACGGTTTGAAAATTTTCGGCCCACGTGACCCTATGAAGCGTTGTGGATTAGTAACATTTAATCTAGATGATGTACATCCACATGATGTGGCAACGGTGCTTGACATGAACGGTATTGCTGTTCGTGCAGGACATCATTGTGCACAGCCACTAATGAAATGTCTTCAGCAAGTAGCGACAGCGCGTGCAAGCTTCTATCTGTACAATACAGAGGAGGATATTGACCGTTTAGTTGCAGGGTTACGTTCTGCGAAGGAGTATTTTGGCGATGTCTTTTAATAATTTAGATCAACTATATCGTTCAGTCATTATGGATCACTATAAGAATCCTCGTAATAAAGGATCTTTAGAAGAGAATGCTGTAACGATCGATATGAACAATCCGACTTGTGGCGACCGTATTCACTTAACATTGAAAGTGACAGACGGTGTTGTAGAGGATGCAAAATTTGATGGTGAAGGCTGTTCTATTTCTATGTCCTCTGCATCAATGATGACACAGCTCATCAAAGGAAAGAAAGTAGAAGAAGCTATTGAGCTTTCTGATATTTTTTCTAAAATGATGATGGGTGAAGAGTACAGTGATAAATATGACCTTGAGGATGTTGAGGCACTGCAAGGTGTTTCACAATTCCCAGCACGAATTAAATGTGCAACATTGGCTTGGAAAGCAATGGAAAAAGGTGTGAAATAAATCTTACTTCCTTGTTCTTGAGTGAAAGCTACTATGGCTTCACTCAAAGCAAGGGATGATTACCTAGAAAAATACATCTCAATGAACGGAGGAGAAACGATGGCTAAAAAAATGCCTGATATCGGCGATTACAAATACGGTTTCCATGACAAGGACGTATCAATTTTCCGTTCAAAACGCGGTTTAACTGAAGAAATCGTCCGTGAAATTTCAAATATGAAACAAGAGCCAGAATGGATGCTAGAATACCGTTTAAAAGCTCTTGAAACATTTTATACAAAACCGATGCCACAATGGGGTGGCGATCTTGGAGATTTAGATTTTGATGAAATTACGTACTATGTAAAACCATCAGAAGCTACTCAAAAATCATGGGATGAAGTACCTGATGAAATCAAAGCAACTTTTGATAAATTAGGTATCCCAGAAGCTGAACAAAAATATCTTGCAGGTGTATCTGCACAATATGAGTCTGAGGTAGTTTATCACAACATGAAAAAAGACCTTGAAGATCTTGGTATTGTGTTCAAAGATACTGACTCTGCTCTACGTGAAAACGAAGATATTTTCAAACAATATTGGGGCAAAGTGATTCCTTACACAGACAATAAATTTGCTGCTTTAAACTCAGCAGTATGGTCAGGTGGATCGTTTATTTATGTGCCACCAGGTGTTAAAGTAGAAACACCGTTACAAGCTTACTTCCGTATTAACTCAGAAAATATGGGTCAATTCGAACGTACACTTATTATTGTAGATGAAGGCGCTCACGTACACTATGTTGAAGGTTGTACAGCTCCTGTTTACACAACAAACTCTTTACACTCAGCAGTTGTAGAAATTGTTGTTCGTAAAGATGCATATTGCCGTTATACAACAATTCAAAACTGGGCGAACAATGTTTACAATCTTGTAACGAAACGTACAGTTGTAGAAGAAAACGGTACAATGGAATGGATTGATGGTAACATCGGTTCTAAATTAACAATGAAATACCCAGCATGTATCCTAAAAGGTGAAGGTGCTCGTGGTATGACATTATCGATTGCATTAGCAGGTAAAGGACAACACCAACATGCTGGCGCTAAAATGATCCATATGGCACCAAACACATCTTCAACAATCGTTTCTAAATCGATTGCTAAACAAGGTGGTAAGGTAACGTATATGGGACAAGTTCGTTTCGGTCCTAAAGCAAGTGGTGCACGTGCTAACATCGAATGTGATACGCTGATTATGGATAATCAATCGACTTCTGATACAATTCCTTATAACGAGATCTTTAATGATAATGTATCTTTAGAGCACGAAGCAAAAGTTTCAAAAGTATCTGAAGAACAATTATTCTATTTAATGTCTCGCGGAATTTCCGAAGAAGAAGCAACAGAAATGATCGTAATGGGCTTCATCGAGCCATTCACAAAAGAACTACCAATGGAATACGCAGTAGAAATGAACCGTCTGATTAAATTCGAGATGGAAGGCAGTATCGGGTAATACACCTGAAATGCTTGATATATAAGGATTTTAGAGGCGTTAGAAAAACAATGAAAATCTGCCGTGCCGAAAACGTGCCGATTCAGATTTTATCATTTGTGTAGGAGGCGAACTTTTTTAGTTCGTCTTCTTCTATTTTCTCAGAAATATCTAAGTAAGTATCAGAAGTTGTTTTAATTGTTTTATGCCCTAATCGGTTAGAAACAAATTTTATACTAGCCCCCCGATTTTAAAAGCAACACTGTATGTGTGTGTCTGAAACAATGAGTACCTTTATAATCTACACCAGCTTTTTTACAATACTTCTCTATACTTTCTCGAACCGTAGAAGGTGTTAAATAATTTCCAAGATAGTTTTGAAAAATGATATTACCATTATTTTCATTTGAATTTGTTTAGCCATTGCTTTCTTCTTACCAAAGCCAGTGAATTTAATTGTTTCTGCTATTGTATCCATGTCATGCACCCCTTACAGATATTTGTAATCTTATTTTATAGAAATATTGCCAATAATACATATAAAAAAAAGCCACTCAGTTGAGCGGCCTATACCTATTTTTCATTTAAAGCTGGGTGTTCATTATAATTAGTAACTACATCTGGGAAGCTTTCTGTTAAAAAATTATCCCAATTTATTTTATCTAGTGTTGCTTTATCTATACTAAACTTCATTACTGCGGAATCTTTCTCTTTACCGTAATTGTCAATAAGAGGTAGCTGCCAATCGACATTTATTTGTTTAATATTATCAACTTTTGAAAGTGGTTCTAAAATTTTTATAGAATCCATCCACATACCACGTTTCATCATATCTAATGTGAAATTATCCGAAGCATTTAAAGTTAGATTTAAACCACTATCGGTTGCTTCTACTTTTTCTATTACTTTTTTCTGCGAGTTATTATTTTTTCCTAGTTTATCAGTAATGATTTTTTCGACTTCTTCTGTTGAAACTTTACTAATTATTTGGGCAATGTTTTCATCAATTTTCTCTTTTTCTTCTTTAGTTAATTCTTTTTTGGGTTCTAATAAGCCAGTTTCAATAAGTGTCTCTAATTTTCCATCTTTAAAAACAAGTGATACGGAAGATTCTTTATCTATCCCATTTTCTCCGTCATAGTCTAAAAACAATCGTAAGTCTTCATTTTCTTTTGCTTCTGGATTTTTTGATTTGCCACCTACTATTTCTTCTACTTCATCTAAACTCATACCTTGTTCCAACTTTTTAAATTCGTCTGGGGTTATTGTAGCAATGTTTTCATCACCGCATGCAGCAAGTAATAATACTGATAATGACCCTATGTATAGTAATTTTTTCATTATACATTCCTCCCTCCATAATTACATTTTAGGGAATTTATTGGTGAAAGTACATAAAAAAACAGACAACCAATATTAGTTATCTGTGTCCTTGTCTATATGCTGCAGTAAGTCACCTAAGTTCTTTACATCCAATGTAATCATGATTTTTTCTAACGCATCCTTTGGATACATCCAGGAGCCTGTCATTTGAAAGCTGCCACTATTGCTGCAGCATTGGAGATCAGCACAAAGACAGTTTATCGTAGCGTTAAAAGTTAGAGAAATTAGGCATCATAGAAAAAGTACCAAGAATGAGATTAAACGGTAATAAAGGGGCTCGTATTTATCGCATTTTACCTTATGTCCCATCGAGTGTGTCCCAACGAGAGACAGACGATAAAGTTAAATTGTGACTAGGGGTTTTTTGTGTTTTTACGTCGTGAAAGAAAGTGGATAATTATAATATATCGAAATAGTACTGGATTTATTTAAGATTACATACTAAAATGATAATGAGAATCAATATCAATTGAAAAGGGGGATGGTAAATCTAGAAGATGTGCAGTACTTCAATAAGCAAGATGAGATAGTTAATCATCATAACAATCATCATTCAAAGGAGAATCGGTAAATGAAAAAGAAATTTTTATTTATTAGTTTCATAGCATTATTTACGCTCATTCTCGCCGCATGTGGAGAGAAGAAGGCATTAGAAGAGGAATCTTCCACTGGTACACCAAAAGAAGAAGTGACACAAACAAAAGAAGAATCAACAAATGAAAATGGCACGAGAACGATTGAATATCTTGGTGAAAGCTATGAAGTGCCAGAAAAAGTGGAAAGAATTGTTGTAACAGGAGCTATGGAAGCAATGGAGGATATGGTTGTGCTGGATGTTCACCCAGTTGGAGCTATTGCTATTGGTGGCAAGTTCCCTGAGCTATATGCTTCTGTAACAGACAAAGCAGAATCTATTGGCGAGAAGATTAAACCAAACTTTGAAAAAATATTAGAATTAAATCCAGATGTCATTTTAGGGTCCACAAAGTTCCCAGAAGAGGTACAAAGTAAATTAGAGAAAATTGCACCTACAATTTTGGTTTCACATATTTCGACGAACTGGGAATCTAATTTGAATTTACTAGCTGAACTAACTGGTAAGCAAGCAGATGCTGAGAAGATATTATCTACATATAAAGCTGATATTGAAGCTGCTAAATCCACGTTAACTGAAAAACTACAAGATCAAAAAGTGGCGGCTATTCGTATTCGTGGCGGACAAGCGTATGTTTATCCAAAAGAAGTATTTTTAAATGCAGTTCTTTATGGAGAGCTTGGTTTAGCAGTACCTGATGAAGTTGCTAAAGCTAAATCTCAAGAGGCCATTTCTGTTGAGCAACTTGCAGATATGAATCCTGATTATTTATTTGTGCAGTTTTCAACAGATGAAAATGCGGACGCGCCGAATGCTTTAGAAGACTTTAAAAAGAATCCAATCATCCAAAATATTACTGCATTTAAAAATGACCAAGTATTTGTTAATGTACTAGATCCATTAATGGAAGGCGGCCCTGCATACAGCCGGATTAAGTTTTTAGAGGCGATTCAGCAAAATCTTGTGAAATAAATGTAGCCTGTTAAAGTAGCATGAGTTCAATGGAATATGGACGCATGCTTTTTCTTTTGCAAAATTAAGTAGATGCTCAATCTGCTATTAGTTTAGACAAAAGAAGGTATATTTTTTACATGATGTTTATTTGTAGTGACATACTGTGTGCTATGATTATGTACATAGAGGAGGATGTCACATGATTGTAGTAGGATTAACTGGTTGGGGCGATCACCCTTCACTTTATAGTGGAGTGACTACTTCAAAGGATAAATTATTTGATTACACAGGTCATTTTTTAACGGTTGAAGTAGATACTTCTTTTTATGCTGTACCAGCCAAAGAGCATGTTCGCAAATGGTGTGAGGATACACCTGAAAACTTCCGTTTTGTTGTGAAAGCTTACCAAGGCATGACGGGGCATTTACGTGGAGAGATTCCCTTTGAATCCAAAAATGATATGTTCAATGCATTTATTGAATGTGCCAATGAATTTAAACGTTATGGAAAGCTAGCCATGGTATTAGCACAATTTCCACCATGGTTTGATTGCCAAGGAAAAAATGTGCAATATTTATTGTATATCCGACAACAGTTAAAGGATTTTGAAGTAGCGATTGAGTTTCGAAATCAAACATGGTATGCGGAAAATGTTGTCAAGCAAACGATAGATTTCTTACGAGAACAACAATTTATCCATACGATTTGTGATGAACCACAGGCTGGTGTAGGATCTGTTCCTTTCTATCCTGTAGTGACTGCAAATAAAGCGTTGATTCGTCTCCATGGTCGCAATATACATGGATGGCGGAACACAGGAAATGCAGAAAATTGGCGTAAAGTTCGCTTCTTATATGATTATAATAAAGAAGAATTACATCAGCTTGGGGATAGCATGAAAAAGCTTGAAACAGAGGTCAATGAACTCTTCGTTTTATTTAATAATAATTCAGGTAATCATGCAGCGAAAAACGCAAAGGAGCTACAAGGTATGTTGAATATTAACGATGTCGGGTTGGCACCTAAACAATTAAACATGTTTGAAGGGGAACTATAATGGAGTTTATTTTATTAGTCATCATTGCATTGCTAGCTGGTCTAATTGGCTCATTAGTTGGGCTAGGTGGTGGTGTAGTATTAGTACCAGCAACATTATACATCGGCTTAAATTTAGGAATGATCCCAGATATTACACCACAAAAAGTAGTCGGTTTATCAGTTGTGATGATGATTTTCACGGGACTTGCCTCCACACTAAGCTATATGAAATCGAAAACGGTGGATTATAAAAGTGGTTTTATATTCTTTATTGGAAGTATCCCTGGAACGATTCTTGGCGCATGGGTCAATAAAGGGTTAGATTTACCATCCTTCAATTTATATTTTGGTATTTTACTTATTATTTTATCGATTATTTTGCTTGTGCGTGACAAACTGAAGCCTGTAAAATGGTTTGTAAAAAATGGTATGCAGCAAGAATTTACTGACTCTGAGGGAAAAACCTATGTATATGGCTATCCCATTTGGTTTGCCATTACATTAACATTTGGTATTGGCTTTGCTTCCGGGTTATTTGGAATAGGTGGCGGCTCCATGATTGTGCCAGCAATGATTATTTTATTCTTATTCCCACCACATGTCGCGGTGGCAACATCGATGTTTATGGTGTTTTTAACGTCCATCGTTAATTCCGCAAGCCATATTGCGTTAGGACATGTCCCTTGGCTCTATACAATCCCAGTGATCCCAGGTGCTTACTTGGGTGCAAAGCTAGGTGCTGCGTTAAATAAAAAGATTAAATCCGATACACTTGTACTAGCTTTAAGGATTATTCTATTATTATTAGGAATTCGATCTATTATAGAAGGCATATTAGCTTAATTTGAAGTGAGGTGGCTTTAATGCTTGAAAAAATCCATATTTTTCACACAAATGATTTGCATAGTCATTTTAAGTATTGGCCACGAATGCAAAGCTATGTGAAAGAGAAAAGAAATAATCTGGCGAATATCGGGGAAACAAGCTATTTGTTTGATGTTGGAGATCATTTAGATCGTTCCAACATTTATACAGAAGCAACAGTTGGGAAAGGCAATGTGCGATTGCTCAATGAAGCAGGTTACGATGTGGTGACAATCGGCAACAATGAAGGCATTACATTATCTCATGAAGAACTCTTTCACTTGTATGACAATGCTAATTTTGATGTTGTTGTGGCAAATGTATATGCCTCACATGGGAAGAAGCCAGCATGGATGAAACCCTATGTAATATTAACAACAGCAACGGGTACGAAGCTGGGTGTCATTGCAGCCACGGCCATGTTTGAAGTATATTATGAAGAATTAAATTGGCATATGGACGACGCTTGTAGTACATTGCTACGTTTAGCGCATCAACTACGTGAAGAAGTAGACATTGTTGTATGCTTATCCCATTTAGGCATTACAGAGGATGAGCTCTTAGCGGACGAGTGTCCAGAAATTGATGTTATATTCGGCTCTCATACGCATCATGTCCTACCAGAGGGCAAAGTGGTTAATGGGGTTTTACTGACAGGTGGAGGTAAGTTTGGCCAATATACTGGACATCTTATCATAGAATATGATAAAAAATTGAGGAAAATTGTTGAAAAAAAGGATACTTTAATTCATAATAAGGATTTGCCAATTGTTAAGAATGAACAAAACATGGTGCAGTTTTTGGAGGATGAGGGTAACAGAATTTTGGATACTCCAGTTTTTACAACAAAGAAAGCCTACAACAAGGAATGGTTCCATTATTCACAGCTATCTGATTTATTTGCACATGCAATTTTGGAGAAAAGTGGTGCCGACTGTGCATTATTCAATGCAGGGATATTTTTAGATGGTCTTCCTAAGGGAATAGTGACTGCCTTAGATTTGCACCGAATTTTCCCACATCCCATTAATTTATGTACAATTGAATTATCCGTTGCTGAAATGAAAGAAATTTATATGCAATCCAAAAATGAAGAATGGCCCTATATCGAACTAAAAGGATTAGGGTTTAGAGGCGTCATTTTTGGGAAAATATTGACATATGGATTTTCCATGAATGAAAATCGACAATTATTAATTAATGGTAAGCTAGCCGATCAAAATCACATTTATAAACTGGTCACATTGGATCTGTTTACATTTGGTTATTTTTATCCAAGTTTTAAATATGCAAAAAAACAATATATTTTACCTGAATTTTTACGAAACATTATGATAGATTATGGTCAAAGATTCTTTAAACAATAGAGAGAGTTTAAAGAATGGAATGGGGAAGAAGTCATGCGATTAATTTCAATCGATGTATTAAAAGAAGGAATGGTATTAGGAAGAACCATTTGGAATGAGGCAGGTCATCCGCTTTTAAAGAAAGATGTTGTCATTAATGACCGTATTATTCAAAGACTTCAACAGTTAAATACACATTATTTATATATTGACGATGAGATTTCTGAGGGTATAGAAGTAGAAGAGACCGTTCCACCTGCTATGCGAAATAAAGTCATCAAAACTATAAAGGATTCGTTCCAATCCATTGATGGTTTGAATCCAGTAAATGCTTCTTATATATTAGATCAGCAATCAAAGACAATTGTTTCGATTGTAGATGAATTACTTTCTGCAGTTACTGGAAATAATGAAATTCTAACCATTTTAACAGATGCTTATTTATTTGATGAATATTTATATCAACACTCTTTTCAAGTGACATTGTATTCTATTGCCATTGCCAAAGAACTTGGTTACTCTGCTGAGGATTTACGTTTGATCGGGATCGGTGCATTATTACACGATGTCGGTAAACTAATGGTACCGAAAGATATTTTAACAAAGCCAGGACGTTTAACGAATGATGAGTTTGAAATGATGAAGATGCATGCTCGTTACGGTTTTGATTTATTGCGGAATTTACATTCAATCTCTCTGCTTGTGGCGCACTGTGCTTTCCAACACCATGAACGTATTGATGGAAGTGGCTATCCAAGAGGACTTGTTGACTTTGAAATTCATCCATTTGCCAAGATAATTGGCGTTGCAGATGTTTTTGATGCGGTGACGACGAATCGTGTATACCGGGAAAAGATGCTTCCTTCACAAGGACTAGCTATTGTTGAAGCTGGCTCGGGTACTCTTTATGATGCTCGAATTGTAAAAGCTTTAAAAAGAGCTGTCGTTCATTATCCAAATGGTGTTATTTTAAAATTATCAGATGGACGCCGTGGGATTGTATCTAGACAAAACACGTTGGATGCGGCATTACCATGGATTCGTATTTTTGAAGAACAAGATCAATTGCTTGCAGCTACATATGAAATTAATTTAGTGGATTATCCTGAGGTAATAGTTGAAAATGTTGAGACGGATTATGTGGTTCCCGCAAAAGTAGAATAAATTACTCCTCCTGTTCATACGTTATGGAACAGGAGGAGATTTTTTTGTTTTTCCCTCGAAAAAGAATGAAATTACGCTCATATGGTAGAAGGGGAATGCGTCTTAATAAATTAACGATTTTAATTGTTAGTATGGTTGTTTGCCTTATATTATTTATTTATTATTTAAATGAACGGCTCATGCCAACCTATTTGCAATATGCAGAAGTACAAACTACGAAGATTGCCTCATATGTTGTGAGTAAAGCCATTAATTCACGTACCTCTAATGTATTAGATGTAAATGATATCATTGAAGATATTCCTCCAGGTACGTCTGAAATGATGACCACTAAGTTTAATACAGAAATCATTAATCGTGTTCGAGCAGAGACATTAGAGCTTGTTAAAATGTATTTGGAGCAAGCTGAACAAGGAGAGCTATCCCATTTACCTGAATTAGATAATGTTGAATATGATATTAACAGGATCCAAGATGGTGATGGCATTGTCTTTTTTGTACCGCTTGGTCAAGCAGCCAATATTCCTTTGCTTGGAAATTTGGGGCCCAAGATCCCGATCCGCTTCCATGTGATTGGGAATGTTCATAGTAATGTGACATCCTCTATTCAAGAATTTGGAATCAATAGTGCTTATGTGGAGGTAGGTATTCATTTAGAGGTAAATGTTCAGATTATTGTTCCATTCGCTAGTAAGTCTTCTACCGTTGCGCAAGATATACCTGTAGCGATGGGTCTAACAAGGGGACCAGTTCCAAACATTTATACCAATAGTAGTGACGCGCCCCAACCGTCCATAGAAATACCTGTCCCTTATAAATAGAAATGTTTGTTGTGATAGTTGTTGGAGTGCCTTTAATATGTTACATTGACAACAGTGAAGATAGTTAATATTAAAAAATGTATATTTTTGATAGGGGCGATATTCGTATGACATCTTGTAAACCTACAAGTAAAGAAGAACATGTAAGAAAACCAGACTGGCTAAAAATAAAACTAAACACGAATGATGAATATAAAGGGCTTAAAAAGCTGATGCGTGAGAAAAATCTGCATACAGTATGTGAAGAAGCTCGTTGTCCAAACATCCATGAATGCTGGGGAGAGAGACGTACTGCTACCATGATGATTCTTGGTTCCGTTTGTACACGTGCTTGTCGTTTCTGTGCAGTGAAAACAGGTTTACCAAATGAACTAGATTTGGCAGAACCAGAGCGCGTTGCAGATTCAGTAGCCATTATGAATTTAAAGCACGTTGTTATTACAATGGTAGCACGTGACGATTTAAAGGATGGTGGAGCGCAAGTTTTAGCAGAAACAGTACGTGCAATTCGTCGTAAAAGTCCTTTTACATCTGTAGAGGTATTGCCATCAGATTTAGGTGGGATGAAGGAGAACCTTCAAATGTTAATGGATGCAAAACCAGACATTTTAAATCATAATATTGAAACAGTACGCCGTTTAACACCTAGAGTGCGCGCTCGTGCAAAATACGAACGCTCTTTAGAGTTCCTGCGTTTAGCTAAAGAGATGCAGCCTGAAATACCAACGAAATCATCACTAATGATTGGATTAGGCGAGACACATGAAGAAATTTTAGAAGTCATGGACGATTTACGTGCAAATAATGTTGATATTATGACGATCGGTCAATATTTACAGCCAACGAAAAAGCATTTACCAGTTAAAAAATACTATTCACCAATAGAATTTGGTAAACTGCGTAAGATTGCCATGGAGAAAGGCTTTAAGCATTGTGAGGCTGGCCCACTTGTACGTAGTAGTTATCATGCAGACGAACAAGTAAATGCTGCAACGAAAGAACGTCAATTACAAGCGGAAGTGTAAACGTCAAGGCTGAACGAAAAGGGTGGTGTCACTTTGATCATAGTTGAAGGATTAGAATATGAACTAATAGAGGATTATCGCGAGGCCTTTCAGGAGGAAGTTTTTCATGAAAGATACTCAGATATCTTAGCCAGATACGATTATATTGTAGGTGATTGGGGCTATAACCAGTTACGTTTAAAGGGCTTTTTTGATGACAAAAATCAAAAATCCACTTTTGATACAAAAATAAGTACGCTTCAAGATTATCTATACGAATACTGTAATTTTGGTTGTGCTTATTTCGTATTACGTAAACTGGGGAAAGTTATGAAACAGCCAGAAGTAGTGGATATAAGTGAAGTAACAAAGCCAACAGACCATGAACCTTTAGCAGAATAAATTCTTATACAAAAACCTGATGTGATAGGCATCAGGTTTTTTTTCATCATTGTTAGCTTTTGTGTAATTAGGGAAAACTAAAGCACAAAACAGCTTATCGAAGGTGTGTTGTAAATGAAAAGAGCCGTATTTTTAGATCGTGATGGTGTTATCAATGAAGTACTAACAAAACGTGTGAAGTTTGTGAATAAGCCTAAGGATTTATACTTTTTACCGCAAGTGCCTGAGGCAATCAGAAAGCTAAATAAGCATTTTGATTATGTGTTTGTCGTGACAAATCAAGGTGGGGTTGGATTAGGCTTCATGAAGGAAAGTGGCTTACAGAAAATACATGAACATATGGTGAAGGAGCTAAAGAAAAAAGGGGCAACGATCCATGAAGTCGTTTATTGTCCGCACAAACCTAAGTCAGGTTGTGCCTGCCGAAAGCCCAATAGCAAATTAATTGTGGATTTAGGAAAGAAATATAACATTGATTTATCAAAATCCTATA
Organism: Lysinibacillus sp. BSL11; assembly: GCF_052928325.1. NCBI lineage: Bacteria > Bacillati > Bacillota > Bacilli > Caryophanales > Bacillaceae > Lysinibacillus > Lysinibacillus sp. BSL11. Next base: position 230,496 of record NZ_JAVGCX010000003.1, read on the forward strand.
TGGTAGGCGATACAGATACGGATATTATTGCAGGAAAACGGGCAGGAACAAAGGGTGTTTTCTTAGGAGAACAAGATTCATTAGCAGATGCTGTCTTTCCAGATTTAATAAGCGCTGCCCAGTGGATTATTAAAGATGCAACAGCTTAAACGTATTGAGAAAAAGGAAGTATAAATCATTAAAAAAGGGATAATTTATGAATGGAGGTGATGATGTTGGCAAAAGAAAAACGCAATAAAAAGCCATTAGATCGAGAGGAATATGGGTATGGTTTTGATATTAGTGTAGACGATTTAGCTGTGATTGGTCAAAATCAGCAAGCGAAAAAACAAAATGATAATGAAAATAAAGACAAGCCCCATAATAAAGATAATCCATCCACTTTAAATAAATAACAATACGTAAAAAGATTTCGCAATCGCCCATGGCTAGCGAAATTTTTTTATATAATATAAAAAAACACCCAATAAATTGGGTGTTAGTTCAATAATTCACGCAAGTATTCCCGTAATTCGATTGTTTCTTCCTCTGTGCGATTGTACACATGTTCTAAGTAACCAGGCTCTTCTACATCATCAGGACCAATAATAGCAAAGCGACCGAACTGGATATCCATGACAAGCACTTTTCCAAAGAAGCGGCCAGATTGTAATATAGCTAAATCATAACGTAGCTTTTGTCCAGCAAAACTAACAAATCTTGTTTTCGTATCTTCTACATCATCATATAAAAAAAAACGTTCCATCTTTTAATCTCCTTCCAATCCTATAGTTATGGTACTATAGAAGAGAAAAGACTATCAACTTTTAAAGATTTGAATGGAGGCTTTCCTTGTGTATTTTGTAGATCGTAATAAAATCACAAAAAATTTACAGTACTTAGATGGGCTATTAACTATTTTGGAAACAGAGGATAACTGGCTTCAGAATGATATAAAGAAATTAGCTATCGAGCGAATTGGACACAACATTATGGAGTCAATGATGGATGTAGGAAATTTAATGATTGACGGTTTCATTATGCGCGATCCAGGAAGCTACGAGGATATTATTGATATTTTAGTCGATGAAAAAGTTGTAGCTGCTGATTTGGAAGCACCATACAAAGCAGTTGTTGGCTTACGTAAAATGCTTGTGCGTGAGTTTATAGAGGTAGATATCCAAGAGGTTATCCATGTACTAACAGCTAATCTAACAGCTTTAAAGCAGTTCTCGCCAGCAGTTCATAATTATTTAACAAATGAATTAGGACCTGTTTCAGCATTTTTGCCAGAGGATCATCAATGAAACAATATAAGGCCTATTGCTTTGATTTAGATGGAACTGTCTACCGTGGGAAGGAAGGTATTCCTTCTGCGGTAGCTTTTATTCATCGTTTACAGCAAGCAGGAATTGAGCCATTCTATGTAACGAATAATTCTTCGAAGACGCGAGAACAACTGCAAGAAGCTTTACTGTCTATTGGTGTGAACGCGCCATTAGAGCATATTTATTCAAGTGCATTGGTCACAGCAAAGTATGTGGCCTTACATTTTCCAAGCAAGAAAGTAGCCATGATGGGTACAGATGGTATTCGTCAGGCACTACTCAATGAAAATATTGTGCCTGTTGAGGATGAGCCCGATGTATTTGTTATGGGGATTGATCGTACGCTTGATTATATGGCACTAGCTAGGGCAACGGTTTTTGTTCAGCAAGGAGCAACCTTTATTGCCACGAATCAGGATATTAAATTCCCAACAGAATATGGGTTCTTACCAGGCAATGGTTCTTTTGCACGCTTGGTAGGAGAAGTTGCAGATGTTGAACCAATCTATATTGGTAAGCCATCGCCAGCCATGCTGGAAGTAATTGCTACCGAGCATGGGATTGCGAAAGAAGACATGGTAATGATCGGTGATAATTATGATACGGACATTATGTGTGGTATTCGTTTTGGCTGTGACACCATTCATGTGAATACTGGGGTGACGCCTACAAAGACTGTCCTCGAAAAAGAATGCCAACCTACATATGTAGTGGACGTACTAAAGTAATAAAAGGATGTTTATGCTAATTTTCAGCATAACATCCTTTTTATTTGTTCAAATTTATTCATATAGGCATTTTAGAAAACTACCATAAAGGATTTTCTTCGATAAATTGATAAATGGCTTTCGTTAATTCATCAGGAGAATCAGCTTCTACTAATTCACCGTTTACAATTGCATAAAAGGATTCTGAGCACTTTGTACAATAACTGAGGCAGCCATATTCCAAAACGTCGATGTTTGGATCGCGTTCGAGTACTTCATAAGTTGCTTGAGAGCCATTTGCTAAATTACTTATACAAAATTCAACCATTGGATTCATCCATGTCACCTCACCAAAGTAATGCTACTCGGTTTTACGATTTTCGTCAATTATTTATGTTTAAGAGAAAAGAAACGTTTTTTAATAAAAGATAAAGGGAATTTGTTATTAATGGCTTAAAAATCAATAGAAATGAACAGGTTTGCGTTTATTTTGTGAAATCTTTCACAAAATTTCATTCTGATATTGTGAAACTTCTCACAATCGGTTATACTCGTTTGTGGATACTTTGTGAACAATTATTAAAAGAGATATAAAAGGAGACTATTATGGGAAAATTAGTACTTTTAGGTGGCGGCTACGGCAATATGCGTGTCATGCTTCGTCTATTAAACAGCCTACCATTAGACAGAGAGGTAGTTATAGTAGATAGAGCCCCTTTCCATAGTTTAAAAACAGAGTTTTATGCATTGGCGGCAGGGACAGCAACAGATAAAGAAATTCGTGTAAGCTTCCCAGAGCATGAACGTTTAACTGCCGTATATGGAGAAGTCGTTGAAATTAATCGTGCGGAAAAAGTAGTCATTCTTGAAGACGGACAACGTATAGAATATGATGATTTAGTCATCGGGCTTGGCTGTGAAGATAAATATCATGGTGTACCAGGTGCGGAAGAGTATACGTACAGCATTCAAACAATGGGCAAATCACGTGCAACATTCCAAGCACTTTGTGGGTTACCAGCTGGATCTACAGTTGGAATTATAGGGGCTGGCTTAAGTGGAATCGAGCTTGCAAGTGAGCTACGTGAAAGTCGCTCAGATTTAAAAATCAAGCTATTTGACCGTGGTCAACGTATATTGAAAGATTTTCCAGAAAAACTAAGTAAGTATGTAAAGGATTGGTTTGTTAAGCATAATGTTGATGTTGTTGCCAATTCAAATATTACAAGAGTAGAGCCAGGTAAAATTTTTAACCATGATGATGAAATTTTACTCGATGCAGTGGTTTGGACTGCTGGTGTTCAGCCAGTCAAAATTGTTCGTGATATGGATGTTGAAAAAGATAAACATGACCGTCCACTTGTCACACAGTATTTTAATTTACTGGATGATGAACATGTCTATGTTGTAGGAGATTGTGCTTCATCAGATTTAGCCCCAACAGCACAATTAGCAGAGGAACAAGCGGAGCAAATTGTGAAAGTACTTCGTATGCGTTGGAAAGGTGAACATTTACCAGAGAAGATGCCAGATATTAAATTAAAAGGCTTCATGGGGGCTCTTGGTAAAAAACAAGGCTTTGTATACTTAGCTGATACAACAGTAACGGGGCGTATCGCTCGCTTAATGAAATCAGGATTATTATGGTATTACAAACGTCAAAATGATTAATTAGCTAAAAGGGATTGTTTCAAAAATTATTTTGATACAATCCCTTTATTTTTGTTAAACCGTTTCGTCTGGAACAAACCCTAAATTTTCAAGCGCTGTAAATACAGGCTTTAATTGGACATAGCCCTCTCCAACTACCTCATTGTTAATAAGGACAAGGGGATAGAAAAATTCATCATCTTGAATACGTGATGCATACTCTTGATCGCGTTCATTCTCAATTGGCCCTTCAATATCGATATAGCGAATATCATATACTTGATCTGGATATTTCCGATTGATGGCCGCTTGTAGCCATTCATATGTATCCTTGGAAGATGGGGCATTGACACAGCTAGCACATATGACAGCTGTTCCATAAATTTCAATCATAGGTTTTGTTGATGGCATAGTATTTTCTCTCCTTGTGATTCAATATTGGATTTTTTCTGTTGCTAACATTATAATCATTATAAGGAAAGGAGTCGAGATAAATGGCAGAAGCAACAATTAACGACCAAGTTCAAGAGGTATTAGATAAATTACGTCCATTCTTACTACGTGACGGTGGAGACTGTGAATTAGTAGATGTTGAGGATGGCGTTGTGAAATTACGTTTATTAGGTGCTTGTGGCAGTTGCCCAAGTTCTACGATTACATTAAAAGCTGGTATTGAACGAGCATTATTAGAAGAAGTACCAGGTATTGTAGAAGTAGAGCAAGTATTCTAAGCCTTTCTAAAAAGTTCTAGCTGTTAAGCTAGAACTTTTTTATCTCCCTATATATGACGCGCATGTTCTTTTTCTTCACGAATAATGGCCCACTGTTCTTTCGCCATATCTATAATTTTTGCCTCACCACCGACACTTTGTTTTTCAATGACTCTAGAAAAGAAGCGTGTCGCATTTTCAATATCTCCAATACGTCTAGATAATTCAGCAATCATATACATAATTCGGACGGCTGACATTTGTGTGGAGCTGTAGTCCTCGGTTGAATAAGATTCCATATAATAATCACGTGCTAATTTCATAAAGCGCTCTTCTTGTCCACTATTGTTTAAGGAACGATAAAGCCATGCAAGACGTAAAGTTAGTCCAGCAATCGCTACATTTTTTTCTTTTTTAATCGTGCCACAAAGAAACGCTAACTTATAGGCTTGAATGGCTTGAAATACAGTACGTTCACCCTTGAAATCATGATGCACCCATTTTTCTGTAATTTGTGTACGTATATGATCTTGGATACCTGGTGCAAAATATTTTGTAAAATCTTCTGTAAAGGAAAAGCCACAATGCTCACATACAAAAACATTGTAATAAAGAGCATTCACTTCATCTGCATAAATAGGTTGAAAATCTGTTTCTGTATGATCTACTTTAATAAATTTTGAACGCACTTTTAATGTGGGAAATTCTTTTTTGCAATTTAAACATTGAATCTTTTTCTCGTAATATGGTGAAATCTCCATATATATTACCCCCTGCCAAGAATTCGTTGTAACTATTATACCAATGATGTTTTTATTAACATGAATAAAAAATACTATTAATGTGAAAAATATGAGAATTATAACTTAAAATCGACATGAAGCTGAATGTTTGTCATACAATGGTCAAAATTGTTATGATAATACGTAAGAAGGAAGGTGATTGGGATGACAAGTACAAAGCAAATTATAGAAGTGACACAGGCTGCTGGCTTTCATATTAATGAAATGATGGAGCATAATGAAGAACAAGGTTCTTTTTTACGTGTAGTGGTGAATGGTGGCGGCTGTAGCGGGCTATCCTATGGCATGCATTTTGATAAAGAGAAAAAAGAGGATGATTTTGAAGATGTACAGCATGGTTTAACAATTCTTGTTTCCCGTGAAGATGCGCCGATTTTGATGGGAACAAAAATTGACTATAAACAATCGCTAATGGGCGGTGGCTTCACAATCGATAATCCAAATGCCATTGCATCATGTGGCTGCGGTACATCTTTCAAAACAGCAAAGCGTGAAGGTACACCTGAGGTTTGTGAGTAATTCAACGTAATATAAATGTAGAACAAGGATTGTAAATTGCAGTGAAAATCTGAGTGTCACAATCCCGATTATATGTAAACACAACTCTAAATTAGCGTATTTAGGGTTGTGAATACCAAGCCTTTTTGATTTGTATGTTGCAAAACATTACGAATTAAGGAGGCTTTTTTAATAGTCCAAAGCAAATTAATCTCTATTATCAAGAGAATTTTTACATTCCTTTTCACTATATTTTGTCTCACCCTCAAATATTTCAGTAACACCATCTAATGAAAGTCTGTCTTTTTCGCAAAATTGCTGAACTTGTTTTCCCTTTTTAGTTATTCCGTAATAATAGGTTGTATTAGGTTCATCTTTAAAAATAACCATATAATGTCCGTGATAAAAATCTTTATTTATTAAGTGCTTGGGTTCAACAAAATGTGATTCTTCAATTTCTTCGTCTATATATCCCTTCTCTTCTAAATATTCTGGAACATACTTATTAGCAATGTATTTTGTATATGGATTACCGTTGTTTAGAACATAAATAAAACCTGTTGGCAGTGCAAAGACAATAACAGCGATTAGGGTACTAGTTATAATTAATATCTTTTTTTTATTCATCTTACATCCCCCTAAAAATTGTTTTTTTCCTTCTCTTTAATAACGGAATAATCATTATTTACGCACAAGTCCTTGATTGATATGTGATAGACTTTGTTTCGCTTATTGAAAAATGAAAATACCCCCTATTATTCCGAGTGAAATTGAAGCTACAAACCATTTGCTCAATTTACCAACTAAAGTATCTCTTTTTGTGTAATTTTACACTATTTCAGTGTTTAGTCAATTGGTAATTATAATTCTATCTACATTTAACAGCCTATAGGGGTTGATAGTAGAGTAGAAGAGTGTTAGTTTATTGGTGCTACAATGCCATTTGTGAAGCATTACAGGAGTAAGCCTAGGGGCATAACAAAAGGACTTGCATATATGTAAATCAATCATAAACACAAGTCCTAATCTTATTGAACTAAAGCCCCTCGTTAGCGTAATAAAAAGTCTATTTAAATGTAATAAAAAATGGATGATTATTTTTATCTAAACATATTAAAAGTTCCTCTTTAAAGTCATCATTTCTTATCAGTTTTAGTGCCTCTTCAATGCTAAAAAAACCAACCTCTAAACTTTCTTTGCTTGTTTTTAAACGTCCATTTATAGGTGTTCCTAACCACCACATATTACATATATTTCTTTCTAACTCTTGTGAGGCTCCACAAAATCCAATAATATCAATGTTTATTCCTGTTTCTTCTTTAACCTCTCTAATCACTGCACTCTTTATATTCTCATTTTCTTCTACAATCCCACCTGGTAACTCCCAACCCCGATTAGGATCCTTTTTTAATAAAATCCTCTTATGTTCATCAAGAACTATCGCACCTGATGTAATAATAAATCGATTCATAGAAACACCACCTACCATATCATTATCTATCTTGAACTAAACTGCCACGTTAGCTCAATAAGAAAAAAAGAGCTGCTTATGCAACTCAACAATCTTTAAGTAAAGCCCCCGTTTGAACAAGAAATGCTCCCAAACCAAAGTTTTGTTATCTAACTTTGGTTTGGGAACGTAATTCAATTGTGGTCGTATAGAAAGTACAAGATACTATTTCTTAAAACATTATTTACTATACCATTTGCTATCAAGTTGAAATATTTCTCCATCTTTTGTTACACGATAAGTCACTCCTATTTTTGGTGTAGACTTATTACTTACATCATAATCACCTAATTGAATGGCATCGTCGTAGTTTCTTGAATAAATAATAAACTCTTCATTTGGATATGTGTTCTGTAAATATTCCTCTAATTCATCATATCGATTTGCATGAAGGTTTGAAAGTATAGTAGGATAGATTGCGACAAAAACAATATAACTACTGACAATTATACTAACGATAGTTCGTGCAATCTTTTTTCTTTTTCGAAAAACTATAAATAATAAAGCGACAGGTATTGAAATAATCACTGCAATCAAAATTAAAAAAAGAGAATCTTGTGGTTTCAAAAAAATCACCTCATTAAATTAAATGACACCAAAATTCTTCACCAATTGTAGGTTTACTCTATGCTTTGGTAGAAAATTCTCTTAAGAAAAATATAAAATTTGTTTAAATTCCAGGGTGGTTAGTTACATTCGAGCTATTTTTTATGGGATAAATAGAAGAAAAAAACGTTTGTATAATACTTGAAAAGAACAACATAACTATCGAGCCTCTTTGTTCATGACGACAGAATATTTAAAATTTATAATACCAAAAAATCGCTATTTCATTAGCTGAAGGGAAGTTTGAATAGAGCATCGTATCAACTGTGCCTATAACAAAATTTTTTTTGCATAAAAATTACAAGCTGATACATTAATATCTTGTGTTTCAAGCATCAGGCCACACATGTTATTCACCTTTGCCCATTCCATCGGTCGATTAATGCTGTTCCAACACCATTTTTCCTATAAGCTGTTCCAACAGCAATGTCTTCAATAAGTCCATATCCATTCCAATTCGAGCGGAGCTTAATTTTTCCAAAACAGTTGTGATCAACGTTATAAAAAATACAGCTTTCCCCTTATCTTCAACATAACTAATGTTATTTCATCATCTTCATATTTTTTTAGTATGGTATAGAAAATATTTCTTCTGTATAGGTCCAAACATTATTTTCATAGGTCGGTATAATTCTTCCAAAGACCTTGAAACCCTCGTTGCATTTATTAAAGTCTTTCATATTTTAATGATCATTTTAGTCTCCTTCCTATAGAAAGTGAGAATAAGATTTTAAGAACAGAATATTAAATCTATTCTGAATTGTAACAGGTTATAATGAATAAGGGGAGCAATATGGTAATTATTTATCAGAGGAAATGACTTTTCTAAACAATTGAGAAGATGAGAATCATACAACTGTGTGCAGTATAATAGATCATCAAAATAAAGTACTTTTAAAGAAAGATTCTACTAGAGGTTGGGAGTTGCCAGGGGGGTGTGTAGAAAAGGAAGAAACGTTTAAAGAAGCGGCTATTCGAGAGATGAAAGAGGATAAATGTGTATTAGGTTCTAAGAAAAGGCGTTTTTCCATTAAGCTAAATAGACTTTTCACGCTCAGTAAATTTTGCCCCATTTAGCATTGCTAGCTGATAAATTGCTCTTTTTTCGTCGAGGCCAAATTGTCCGTTTTCCATGATTACAAATTTTTCATTGTTTGTTGTTTGAAAGTAATATGTTCCCACTGTACCTATTTCATATTCATAGATAACCTCATGTATATCTTGCCATTTGTAAATAGTTTGATGGTGATACTGTTGAAAAACGATTTGATCCTTTTGTATCGCGCTATAGCTTGAAAAAGAATAATAACCTAATACGAAGCTGCTTAAGGTGATTGCAGACGAAATGACGTAAATATATGGATTTCTTTTTAATCCGAGGACAATCAAAGCTAATACTATCAATCCGAAGGCTATTAAAAGCATAATAAAGTTGCTAGGAGGAGTAATCAGTACGACATTATCTTTATTAAAATAAAATGTATGGGATATAGTTAAGGGCATAAAAAAGCCTAGAAAAGGAGTTAATATCGCTAACATAAGTGCTGCTATAAAGTACTTTGCTCGTGGTGAGAATGCATTTAACATAAAATTCACCTCCTAAATAAGAATTTATAGTTATTTTAAGTGTAACATATTTACAAAAAAGGGGTTACATACATATTATAAAATCGGTCGTAAAATTCAGAATAAATGCTTCATTCCATAGAAAGTGAGCAGGTATAATAGGTAGATAGAGGTGAGGGTTATGAGAAAAGATCGAGGGAAAATATGGTTAGGTGTATCAGGTGTTACAGTTAATGAGCTTGGGCAATGGTTGGTTGTAAAGAAGGCTTATAGTGGTTTGAAGGGGCGTTGGTCATTGCCAGCAGGTTTTGTTAATGCAGGAGAAACGGTAGATGAAGCAGTTATTCGTGAAATCAAAGAAGAAACAGGCATCGATTGTAGAGTCTCAGGCTTAATTGGATTTAGAACAGGTGTTATCCGTGATGACATCAGTGATAATATGGCCATTTTTTATTGTCGAATGCTAGATGAGCAGCAGCAGGTATGTATTCAGGAAAATGAAATTTTAGAAGCTAAATGGTTGTACCCTAATGAGCTAGCCCAAGATGAATCAACATCTGTTATGTTAAAGGAAATGACTTCCAATCAATTTGAAAGACATCAACTAGAGGCGATAGAAGGGATTAATCCAGGTGATATTTTTGGTTATACCTCTTATCGTTTATTCTTTAAAAAATAATATGACCTTTAGGAGGTGACCTTTGATGGAGCTGTTTTTATTTATGTTAGAGCGAGTTGGGCTGATCATTGTGTTTGCCTTTTTAATGTCAAGATGGCGACTCTTTCGAGAAAAGCTGTTTCAGGAGCAAGGAACGAAAGAGAAAATATGGCTCATCATTATCTTTAGTAGCCTATGTATTATCAGCAGTTATACAGGGATTAAAATTGAAAGTGGGACAATCCATCCTTTAAATCAGATGATACATAGTATGATCAATGCGGAGGAGGCCATTGCTAATACGAGATTAATTGGTGTCGCCATTGCAGGAATTTTTGGTGGACCACTTGTTGGTGTATGTGTAGGAATTATTGCAGGTATTCACCGAATTACACTTGGTGGTTTTACAGCAATAGCCTGCGGTATTTCAACGATTCTAGCTGGCTTTATTACAGGTGGTTTAAGTAAACGCTTTAAAATACGTCAAACTTTTTCCTATAAGAAAGCAGTCATCATCGGCATCTGTGCGGAAACAATTCAAATGCTGGTGATTTTAGTAGTTGCGAAGCCATTTGAGCAGGCCTTGCAGTTAGTCTCATTAATTGCAATGCCGATGATTTTAATGAATGCCTTTGGGATATTTATATTTTTCATGATTATTAAAACGTTTATTGATGAAGAGGAGCGAACAAAGGCGTTACAAACCCATCAAGCTTTTTCAATTGCCCAACAAACAATTGAGCATTTTCGTAAGGGCTTGAATGAAGAATCATGTCAAACGGTTGCAGAAATTATTAAAAGAGAAATAAAAGTAGATGCGGTCGCTATTACCGATAAAAATGGGGTGCTTGCACATGTTGGCGTTGGTGAGGATCATCATTTAATTCATCGAGAAATTATGACAGCTTTGACAAAACGAGTATTAGAGGAAGGCAAAATTTTAATGGCTACATCTGAAAAAGAAATTCAATGTCCACACGCTAGCTGCCCATTAAGTGCTGCCATTGTCTTGCCCTTGAAGGTACAGCATCGAACAGTTGGAAGCTTAAAGCTTTATTTCACTAAAGCAGATTCTTTGACAGGGGTGAAGAAGGAGCTAGCAGAGGGTTTGAGTAGACTATTTTCCTCACAGCTTGAATATGCTGAAATTGAGCAACAGCGAAAATTATTAAAGGATGCTGAAATCAAGGCATTACAAGCACAAGTTCATCCACATTTCTTCTTTAATAGTCTAAATACTATTTCAAGCTTGATTCGGACAGATGCAGATGAGGCAAGAGCGTTATTAATCAAGCTTAGTACATTTTTTAGAAGCAATTTGCAGGGCGCACGACAAATGCTTATTCCATTAAAAAATGAAATTGATCATGTTGAAGCTTATTTATCTATTGAGCAAACACGGTTTCCAAATCGTTACGAAGTTGAATTTATCATGGATGAAACACTCTTTGATGTGCAAATTCCTCCATTTACCTTACAGCCTCTTGTCGAGAATGCTATTTATCATGCCTTTAAAAATCGTAAAGAAGGCAAAATTTATGTCAAAGTACAACGCGTGAATGATAAGCTACTGCTGTTGACCGAGGATAATGGGTGTGGCATGAGGAAAGAACAGGTGAAACAACTAGGTAAACGTATTATGGAATCGGAACAAGGGACAGGCACGGCTTTATGGAATATTTATCAGCGAATTCATGAAATTTACGGTTCGGAGGCTGATTTTTATATAACAAGTACGTTAGATGTGGGCACAAAAATTATGATTCAACTGCCGTTAAAGGCGACTAGATGGGAGTAGAAGAATTTGAATGTATATATTGTGGATGATGAACCCTTAGCACGTGCGGAACTGCGTTATTTATTAGAGCAAACAGCATTAGTGAATGTTTGTGGTGAATCTGAAAATCTTGAGGAATTGTGCAAAGCGTCACAGCTTGAAGAAGTCGATTGTATATTTTTAGATATTGAATTAGGCATTAACAATGGACTTGACTTAGCTAAACAATTATTACTGAATGCGCAGAGACCTGAAATTATTTTTGCTACAGCTTACGATGACTATGCTTTGCAGGCATTTGAAGTCAATGCATTCGATTATATATTGAAACCCTTTGAGGCACAAAGGGTACAAACGGCCGTGGAAAAACTGTTAGCTAAAAAAAGAGCTGCTCAGGCAAAAACATTGGAGGAGTTAAAGGTGTCGCAGCTGGACAAGCTCGATAAATTAACCGTTTATGCAAACGATCGAATTTTGTTACTGAAAATACAGGATATTTTGTATTGCACCTCTGAGGATAGTAAAACGGTTGTTGTGACAGAGCAGGGGCGCTTTATTGCTTCCGAATCATTGGCTGCGTTAGAAAAAAGACTTACCTTAAAAGGCTTTGTACGTGTCCATCGTGCATATATTGTCAATTTAGAGCATATTGTGGAACTTGAGCCTTGGAGTAGTTCGAAATTTAATTTAATCGTGCACAACAGACATGCCATTCCTGTCAGTAGGCTGTATATGAAGGATGTACGGAAAATTTTTGACCTATCGAGGTAGTTGCATTTCAACGGACAAATACTACCTTTCAACTTTAATTTCTGACATTTCAGTTATTTTGAGAATAATAGGGACATTCCTTTGCTATGATGTGGAAAAAGTAAAAGGGGTGTTTGCATGAATGCGATTACAATAGTGATAGGGTCTATTTGTATTTTGATGATCAGCTATCGTTTGTATGGCATTTTCTTTACAAAGAAGGTACTCAAAATAAAAGATGATACGCCCACCCCAGCCCACGCTTTGGAAGATGGTAAAGACTATGTTCCGACGAATAAATGGGTAACCTTTGGGCATCATTTTGCAGCGATTGCAGCAGCAGGACCTTTAGTTGGACCAATCCTAGCCGCACAGTTTGGATATTTACCTGGACTTCTATGGCTATTAATCGGGGCAGTAATTGGTGGGGCAGTTCATGATGCTGTTGTTTTATTTGCATCCATGCGTCATGGTGGTAAATCCCTATCTGAAGTGATGAAGGAGGAGTTAGGCCCTATCGCAGGTTTCTGTACAGGCCTTGCAATGCTATTCATTATTACGATTACAATGGCAGGTCTTTCGATGGTGGTGTTAGGTGCTTTAGAGCGCAATCCATGGGGAACGTTTGCGGTAGGTATAACGATACCAATCGCCATGCTTGTGGGTATTGCCTATCGTAAAACAGGCAATTTAATTGTTACATCTACTATAGGCTTTATTTTATTAATGATTGGGGTATTTATCGGACCGCTTATTCAAGGCACAGCATTCGGTGACTTTTTAACATTTGATCGGGAGACATTAGCTATCATCTTACCGATCTATGCCTTTTTCGCCGCTGCGTTACCTGTGTGGCTATTATTAGCACCTCGTGATTATTTAAGTAGTTTCATGAAGATTGGGGTATTTATTGCACTAATTATTGGCGTTTTCTTTGTTAATCCTGCTATTCAATTCCCTCCATTGACAGAGTTTATTCATGGTGGTGGACCAGTAATTGCCGGTCCTGTGTGGCCGTTTGTCTCTATTACAATTGCCTGTGGTGCCATTTCTGGCTTCCATGCTTTTGTAGGCTCAGGAACAACGCCTAAGATGATTGATCGTTGGGAGGATATTCGTATTGTAGGCTTTGGCGCTATGTTAGTAGAGTCACTAGTAGGTGTGATGGCTTTAATCGCAGCTACTGCTCTTCATCCAGCCGACTATTTTGCGATTAACTCAGCACCAGCTGTGTTTGCTACATTAGGGATGGAGCCCGTTCATCTACAAGCATTGTCTCAAAGTATCGGCATGGACTTGGAAGGACGAACAGGAGGTGCTGTAACGCTAGCAGTGGGCATGACAGATATCTTTACAGGTATTCCTTGGTTCGCAGAGTTATCTTCGTACTTCTATCAATTTGTCATTATGTTTGAGGCAGTTTTCATTCTTACAGCCATTGATGCTGGAACAAGGGTAGCTCGTTATTTAATACAGGACTTTGGTGGCAATGTATATAAACCACTGAAGCGTACCAATTGGGTACCAGGTACAATTTTTGCTAGTGCACTTGCCTGCTTTATGTGGGGCTATTTATTGTATTCAGGGGATATTAGCTCTATCTGGGTATTATTCGGTGTATCCAATCAGCTCATGGCAGCCATTGGTCTAGTATGTGGAGTAACGATGGTATTGAAGGTCGCAGATAAACGCATCTATGCATTGACATGCTTTATCCCATTGGCTTATTTATACATTACGGTCAACGTTGCAGGCTATTGGATGATTAAAAATGTATACTGGAATCCAGCCGCTGCAGGTTTTAATATGTTAAATGGGATTTTATCAGTTATCATGCTAATGCTTGGCTTCTTAATTGTGCTGACAGCATTTAAAAAATGGGCACAGCTTTGGAAATCACCAAAGTTTTTAGTAGCTCAATCAACTTCATAAAATCATTGAAACTATTGAAGATAAGCATTTGTCTTCAATAGTTTTTTGATGAAAAAGCATCTACGGTGAAGGAGAAGCAAATACCCGAGGAAGAAGCAAATACCCCTAAATTTAAAGATCAACCATAGATGATCGATTAATGATTTTCCCAAATATGACGAACAAGCGAAAACAAGGATATGTTCATTGAAAGCGGTGTCGTAATCATGTAAACTAATGAGAGGAAAACGGAGGTTATACATACATGGATGGTCCAGTTTCATTAGTACAGTTAATCATTTCTATTTTGTTATTTTTCGTCATGTTTTTTGGTATCGGATTCTTGTTAAATATGCTGTTACGGATGACATGGTTAATGGCAATTGTGTATCCAATTGTTGTCATCTTTATTGTAGATGAAGTAAGCTTCTTAGATTATATTTTTAAGCCAGGCTCTGCATTCCCAGCATTAATTGATAAATTACAGGCACTTCAGTTTGTGGATATTGCTATTTTATCAGGTGGCTTTGCGGGTTCTATTGTGGCGGGTATCGTGATGATTTATTTACGTAAAAGTGGCTATCGAATGTTCTAACGTGCTTAGTATTCTTTCTTCAACTGAAGGGGGAATACTTTTTTTATACAAAAAAACACAGCCTCCCTCTAGAGGATGTGTTTATGTCTGTTAGATAAAAAACTCGTAGGTTATGATGGCGATAAAAATACCCGTGAGAGCCCCAAAAAATACTTCACTTCGTTTATGGCCTAATAGTGTTTTTAATTCCTCCAATTTTTCTTGTCCGTCCATCTGTGGCCATTTTTTTAAATCATGAAGCAATGTTTGGAAATCCTTACGTAGTTGATTTAAAATGGCTGCATGCTGCCCTGCTTGGTAACGAACACCACTAGCATCATACATCACAATAATGGAAAACATGGCGGCTACCGCAAAAATGGGGGATTCCAAACCCGTCTCATAGGCAATTGAGGTTGCCAATCCAGTGACAGAAGCAGAGTGAGAACTAGGCATTCCACCTGTTGACGTAAAAAGTCCCCATTTTACTTGTCTGGTCATTAAAAAATGAATGGGGATTTTAACAAACTGTGCAAAGAGAACCGCAAAGAGGGCAATTAGTAATGGGGTATTTTGGAGTAAACTCAATTTCATCACAACCTTCGCAAATAATTGCTTTTATTATAACATTCATTATTTTCTAAAAGAAGATATAGGCAAATATTACGCGCTTTTCAGAAACTTCGTTATAATAGTATATGGAATGGAGGAATTTACATGCATATTGTAAAAGAAGCAAAAACATTTGAAACGATTTCTACAGAACTATTAGTGGTAGGAGTCACAAAACATCGTGAACAAATGCAGGACTGGGCAAGCTTTTCATCTTTTTACGGTGAAACCCTTGATACATGGATTAGTGCAGGAGACGTCTCAACTGAATTAAAGAAACTAACGAAATTACCATTTGTGAAAAACCATAACAACCTGAAACGTATTGTATTTGTAGGTTTAGATGAGCGTAAAAACCTAACAGAAGGTGATATTCGCGCAGCATTTGGTTTAGTAGGAAAAGAATTAAGAGCTTTAAAAGTAAAAGAGTATTCCATCTGGCTTGAATCATTTACAACAGAGTCAATTTCAACAGCAGATGTAGCATTTTTAGCGGGTGAAGGAATTGGCCTTGGCTATTATGCTGTTCCACATTATAAAACAACTTCAAACGAAGTAGATAAACGTATTGATGCTGTTCACCTTGTGACTACAGCAGAGGATTTAGATGAAGTGGTGGCAAGCTTTGAGGTAGGTGTGATTTATGCAGATGCTGTCAATGAAGCTCGTAGCTTAATTAATTTACCTCCAAATCTACTTACAGCTACGGATTTAGCTAACTATGCACAATCTCTAGCTGTGGAATACGATTTTGAAGTAGAGATATTAGATAAAGCACAATTAGAGGAATTAGGTATGGGTGGTATATTATGTGTTAACCAAGGCTCTTATGAAGAACCACGATTAATTACCTTAAAATATAAAGCGACTGAAGATTTTGAAGATCCGATTGGTCTTGTTGGTAAGGGTGTAACGTATGATACAGGCGGCTATTCTTTAAAACCAAAGGATTCTATGGTTGGTATGAAAGGTGATATGGGCGGTGCTGCTGCTGTACTTGGTGCGATGAAAATTATCGGCGAATTACGTCCAAATAAAAATGTTGTAGCCGTTATCGGTTCTACAGATAATATGGTGTCGGATACAGCGTTTAAACCAGATGATGTGATTACGACGTACAGTGGAAAAACGGTAGAAGTATTAAATACGGATGCAGAAGGGCGTTTAGTTCTGGCAGATGCAACTACATATGCTAAACAGCAAGGGGTTACTTCACTGATCGATGTTGCTACTTTAACTGGAGGCGTTATTACTGCACTAGGTATGGATAAAACAGGTGCACTTGCAAATGATGATGCATTTTTTGAAGCATTTATGGAAGCTGCAAAAGAGACAGATGAATTTGTTTGGCGTATGCCTTTAACAGAAAATGATAAAAAACGAATTCGAAAATCAGATGTAGCTGATTTAAATAACTCACCTGGTCGTGATGGTCATATGATTTTCGGCGGCGGTTTTGTGGGCGAATTTGTTGGTGATACACCATGGATTCACCTGGATATAGCAGGCACATCAGATGCAGTAGCTGTACATGATTTAGGACCTAAGGGTGGTACTGGTGTTATGGTCCGTACACTCGCGAATTTTGTCCAACGTTTAGGGGAAGAAAAATAATAAACTGTGTCAATCAGCGGGAGTTTATTCTCGCTGATTTTTTGTAATTTACGCACTAATCCCGTTAGAATAGGCATTCTACATATGATAGATGTATCTTCCTTCATACGATAGAGTAAAAAGGGGAGGTAGCATATGCGCAATTTCGGAGGTTATCCAGGCGGAGGATTTGGAGGCTTTATTTGGCCATTTGGCGCACCGTTTTTTGGTGGTTTTTTAGGCAGTTTCCTTGGCTCTCAATTTAATCAATATCCTTACAATCCATATTATCCAAACTATCGACCATATCCACCAGGTCCATATTTTCGACCAGGTCCGCGATATCGTAGACCATGGTAAGCACATAATTAGATCAGCCAGTTGTCGATCTTGATATCGACAACTGGTTTTTATTGTGCCTAACGAAGTATCAAATTTGTGTTGACAGAATATACTAAATTATTTATTATTCTTATTATATTACTAAGAATTAAATATGTGGCTGACTAGCAAACTAGAGGCTTTTATTATTCATAGGCATTTTTGTGCCTAAGGGTAATATTAGCCTTTTTTCTTTATCTTAATTTAGTAAAGGTTTTTGTACTGAAAGCAAAGTGTCAGGTTTAGAAAATCGAGGACCATTATTAGTAAGTTTAATCAATCTGAAATGCCATGACAACAAGGCTAATTAACAGAAGGAGTGAGATGAAATGGGGAAAGTGTATATTGTCGGTGCAGGTCCTGGAGATGTTGACCTCCTTACGATTAAAGGATTACGTTGCATTGAATGTGCAGATGTCATTTTATATGACAGACTCATTAATAAAGAGCTATTAGCCTATGCCAAGAAAGACGCTAAATTAATCTTTTGCGGGAAGTTGCCTCAGCAACATGCCATGATTCAGGAGCAAATCAACCAAACGCTTGTTGATTATGCCCAACAAGGATATGTTGTCACAAGATTAAAAGGAGGAGACCCATTTGTTTTTGGTAGAGGGGCAGAGGAGGCAGGTGTGCTAGCGAAGCATCAAATTCCCTTTGAAATTGTGCCTGGTATTACGTCAGGTATAGCAGCTCCAGCATATGCAGGTATTCCTGTCACACATCGTGATTTAGGCTCAAGCTTTGCTATGGTTACTGGGCATATGCAGGACGGAAAAGAAGATGCTATCCGTTGGGAAAGTCTTGCAAAAGGGATTGATACGATTGCCATTTATATGGGTGTTGGTAATCTGCCTTATATCCGTCAACAATTACTCAAATATGGCCGTGATGAAAAAACGCCTGTGGCTGTTATTCACTGGGGAACAGTTTCTACTAAGCAAAGAACTGTTACGGGTACTTTAGCTACAATTGAGGAAATCGTGTGTGTGGAAAAGATTCAAAACCCTAGCATCATATTAGTAGGGAAGGTTGTGACCTTAAGAGAAACCATTCATTGGTTTGAGGAAAACCCAGCACAGCCAATCCAAATAACGGGATAAGGTTGTGGGATTATGCAGGCTATTTTATATATTGCACATGGCAGTCGTGTAAAGGAGGGTGTAGAGCAGGCCGTAAACTTTCTTCAAGGCGTTCAACAAGAAGTGACAGTACCTATTCAGGAAATATGCTTTTTAGAGCTGGCAACACCAACCATTGCAGAAGGCATTGCTAGCTGTATTCGTAAAGGAGCAACAGCGATTGCCGTAATGCCTATTCTCCTACTAGCTGCTCAACACGCAAAGCATGATATTCCGAAAGAAATGGCAAAAGCTCAAAAACTATATCCATATGTAAAGTTTACATATGGTGAGCCTCTTGGCATTCATGAACGATTAATTGACACGTTACAGGCTAGGATAATAGAAAAACTGAAACCTAACAGCAATGCGAGTGTTTTACTCATAGGACGCGGGAGTAGTGATCCAGCCGTCAAGAGGGATTTAGCCAAAATTGCCAAAAGGCTACGTACTAAATATCACTATAAAGCCGTTGATACATGCTTCTTATACGGAATGGGACCAACCTTTGAAGACTGGTTACTGCAAGTTAAAGGGAAGCAACAGCAAATTTTTATTGTCCCTTATTTATTATTTACAGGCATTTTAAGACAAAGTATTGCCAAGCGATTACAAGGCTTTGACAGTCAAAACATTTTGTTATGTGAAAGCTTAGGCTATGACGACAATGTGAAAAAAGTATTAGTGGAACGTATTGATGAATTACTACATTTTAAAGAGGAAGGTGTTTCGTAATGGTAGATAAAAGAACTGAAAATGTAAATCTAGCATTAGATAATGTCCGCCAAATGTTAAATACTGTGAACCACGGATCCATTACATTGATTGTTCAAAATTCCTATGTGGTTCAGATTGAGAAAAAAGAAAAAATAAGGCTTCGATAAATTTAAAAATATGAAATGATGATGATTCGTGAGGTGGCAAAGATTGAAATTACAAGTAATAAACAGTCCATTTAATGAAGAGCAGGTGAAGTTATTAAACGAGCTTCTCCCTAAATTAACAATTGAACAAAAATTTTGGCTAAACGGTTACTTAAGTGCTCCCCAAGCAACTCTTGATGCAATTGCTGAACAGGCACCACCAGCAGCCCAACCGATTACAAAAACAATAGCAATTTTATATGGTTCCCAAACAGGCAATAGTCAAGGATTAGCTGAGAAGTATGCAGCAGCTTTAAAAGAACAGCAGGTAGATGTAACTGTCTCATCATTAGGGAAATTTAAAGCTAGTAATTTAAAAAAGATCACCAATCTATTACTTATTGTGAGTACACATGGAGAGGGAGATCCCCCAGATCAAGCAATACAATTCTATGAATTTTTGCATAGCAAACGGGCGCCTAAACTAGAACACCTACAGTATTCGGTCCTTGCTTTAGGGGATAGCTCCTATGAATTTTTCTGTAAGACAGGTAAGGACTTCGATGAGCGATTTGCGCAATTAGGTGCAACAAGAATTGTTCCTCGTATAGATTGCGATGTAGATTATGATGACGCAGCTGCACAGTGGTTCTCTGCGGTTCAACAGGAATTTCTTCAGCACACAACTGCAGCAACGTCTACTTCAGCACACAACGAAGGGGCGCAAGTACTTGAAGAATCTACATATTCAAGAAAAAATCCATTTTACGCTGAAGTACTTGAAAATATAAATTTAAATGGTCGTGGCTCCAATAAAGAGACACGTCATCTTGAATTATCGATTGAGGGAGCTAATTTCCATTTTGAACCCGGCGATAGCATTGGCATTCTGCCAGAGAACGATGAACAATTAGTCAATGCATTGCTGACAGCACTTCAATTTGATTCGGAGACAGAAGTGACTGTTTTTGATGAAACAATAACAATAAAAGATGCACTACAGAAAAAATTAGAAATTACGGTGTTATCTAAGCCGTTACTCGAAAAAATTGCTGCTCATACAGAGCATAAAGAATTTTCTAAGCTATTTGAAGAACCAAAAGCATGGAAGGACTATGCAAAAGGAAGAGACTTGCTCGACCTAGTAGAGGAATTTACACCATTTACTTGGAATGCACAGCAGTTTGTAGAGTTACTGCGTAAAATTCCAGCTCGACTTTATTCTATTGCTAGTAGCCAAAAGGCCAATAGCGAAGAGGTTCATTTAACGATTGGTAAGGTAAGCTATGAAACAGCAGGTAGACAACGCCTTGGTGTTTGCTCTGGAAGTGTGGCAGAACGAATACAAATAGGTGATACATTACCAATCTATGTTCATAAAAATCCGAATTTCAGATTGCCAGAGAATAATGAAACGCCAATTATTATGATTGGTGCAGGCACAGGTGTTGCACCATATCGAGCTTTTCTAGAGGAGCGAGAAGAGTTAGGGATTGAGGGGAAAGCTTGGCTCATCTTTGGTGATCAGCATTTTGTTACGGATTTCCTCTATCAAACGGATTGGCAACGTTGGCTAGCTACTGGCACATTAAGTCACATGCATGTAGCCTTTTCACGTGATACAGACAAAAAAATCTATGTTCAACATAAATTGCAAGAAAATGCCGCAAGTTTTTATGAGTGGCTGGAGCAGGGGGCTGTCATTTATGTATGTGGTGACGAAAAATCAATGGCATCTGATGTGGATGCAACCATTCATCAAATCATTGAGCAGCAAGGACAGAAAACACCAGAGGAAGCAAAAGCCTATGTGAATGAATTAAAACAGCAAAAACGCTACCAACGTGACGTTTATTAATGCAGTTCAACACAAATTTCTAAAAATCCTTCCCTTATTAATGAGTTGATCTCTTTGTTAGCAAGTAAACCCTCAGGTATGCCCAATACGCTGAGGTGTAATGGATTAAAGGAGCGATAAAGAATGACTGAAAAAATAGTGTTACCTCCACAGCCTGGGAAACCAAGTGATGTAGAGCGTATTAAAACCGAAAGTAATTACCTACGTGGAACACTCGAACGTACCATGAACAATCCATTAAGCTCTGGTATTCCAGAGGACGATAATCGCCTTATGAAATTTCATGGCAGTTACTTACAGGACGATCGAGATCTTCGGAATGAACGTCAGAAACAAAAGCTGGAACCTGCCTATCAATTTATGGTACGTGTACGAACACCGGGTGGAGCCGCTACCCCAGCACAATGGCTTGTGATGGATGAAATGGCTAGAAAGTATGGCAATGGCTCTTTAAAATTAACAACACGTCAAGCATTTCAAGTACATGGCATTTTAAAATGGAATGTTAAAAAATATATGAAGGAAATCAATGAGGTGTTATTGGATTCTCTTGCGGCATGTGGAGATGTGAACCGTAATGTGATGTGTAATGTCAATCCAAACCAATCTGCATTACATGAAGAGGTTTATAATTGGTCTGCGAAACTAAGTGAGCATTTACTGCCGCGAACACGCGCTTATCATGAATTATGGTTAGATGGAGAAAAGGTAGTAGATAGTCAGGATGTAGAAATTGAACCGATTTACGGAGCTCAATATTTGCCCCGTAAATTTAAAATTGGTATTGCAATTCCACCAAGTAATGATGTAGATGTTTTTTCACAAGATATCGGACTGATTGCCATCGTTGAAGACAATCAGCTTGTTGGTTTTAATGTAGCGGTCGGTGGAGGCATGGGCATGACACATGGTGATCATGAAACCTATCCACAGCTTGCTCGTGAAATTGGCTTTATAACGCCAGATAAATTACTAGAAACAGCAGAAAAAATAATCACGATACAGCGTGATTATGGGAATCGCTCTGTCCGTAAAAATGCACGATTTAAATACACAATTGATGCGAGAGGACTTGAATGGTTCCAAGAAGAATTAACGCGTCGTCTAGGCTGGGAAATTCAGCAGGCTCGTCCTTATACTTTTGAGCGTACAGGTGATGAATTTGGCTGGGTAAAAGGGGCAGATGGTCATTGGCATTATACGTTATTTATTCAAAATGGCCGTATAAAAGACTTTGAGGATTATCAGTTGTTAACTGGCTTACGTGAAATAGCTAAGGTGCACACGGGTGATTTTCGTTTAACACCGAACCAAAATTTAATGATTAGCAATGTAACCCCCCAGAAAAAGAAACAAATAAATACGCTTATTGAACAATACAAGCTAACAGATGGTGCGCATTATTCTGCCTTACGCCGCAATTCTATTGCCTGTGTCTCATTACCGACATGTGGCTTAGCCATGGCAGAAGCAGAACGCTATTTACCTTCTCTTATAACAAAAATTGATGCCATTATTGATGAGGCTGGCTTAAATGAAACAGAAATTGTTATTCGCATGTCTGGTTGTCCAAATGGCTGTTCACGTGCAGCAATGGGTGAAATCGGCTTTATTGGCAAAGGGCCAGGTAAATACAATATGTACCTTGGTGCAAGTTTTACAGGCAATCGCTTAAATAAAATCTATCGTGAAAATATTGGTGAAGAGGAAATTTTAGCAGAGCTACGCCCAATTCTTCTGCATTTTTCAAAGGAACGTTTAGAGGGCGAGCATTTTGGAGACTTTGTCATTCGTGCAGGGTATGTCACAGCTGTTTATGATGGAAGAGAATTTCATTAAAAATTAAAACCATGTAGCAAATTTTTCTTTGCTACATGGTTTTTTTATATAGAATAATCTTCAGGAATAAACACCTTTAATTGTTTCGGCTTTACAAATACCTGATCGCCCACCTTCAGTTGAAGAAGATGAAATTGTTCTTTTGATAACTCCGCTTCTAAAAATTCATCAAGATCCTCACGACGTAGCTCAATTTGGACAATAGGGCCTAGTAAATGAATGTGGCTGATTTTAACAGGAACCGTACCTGGAATACTTGTTTTCTCAATCTGAATATCATGTGGACGTACATAGCCTATCGCATTGTCCTCTGAATGTGTTAGGGCATCAGGTACATCAAGTACAACTTCGCCCTGCATGAGCTTACCATTATGTAAGCGACCTTTAAATAAATTGACATTGCCCAAGAAGTCATAGACAAATGGACTTTTGGGATTTGTATAGACCTCGTCTGGACTACCAATTTGCTCGATTTTGCCATTGTTCATGACCACAATACGATCTGCAACATCGAGAGCTTCCTCCTGGTCATGTGTCACAAAAATACTTGTAATATGAAATTCATCATGTAACTTTCGAAGCCAACGACGTAACTCCTTGCGTACTTTTGCATCGAGAGCTCCAAATGGTTCATCTAGTAACAGTACCTTTGGCTCTACGGCAAGCGCTCTTGCCAGTGCGACACGTTGTCGTTGCCCACCCGAAAGCTGTGTTGGAAACCGATCTGAGAAATTTTCAAGCTTCACAAGTTGCAATAATTTCATCACTTTATCTTTGATTTGTTGTTTTGAAGGTCTGCTTTTTCGAGGACGTACCTTCAAGCCATAAGCTACATTGTCAAAGACAGTCATGTGGCGAAAAAGCGCATAATGTTGAAAGACAAAGCCCACATTACGTTCCTTTGGATGGCGATCTGTGATGGATTGACCATCAAATAAAATGTTGCCAACATCCGTTGTTTCAAGCCCAGCAATCACACGTAATAAGGAGGTTTTT
The DNA here is from genome assembly GCF_052928325.1 of Lysinibacillus sp. BSL11. Taxonomy (NCBI): domain Bacteria; kingdom Bacillati; phylum Bacillota; class Bacilli; order Caryophanales; family Bacillaceae; genus Lysinibacillus; species Lysinibacillus sp. BSL11. The sequence goes on from NZ_JAVGCX010000003.1 coordinate 254,786, forward strand.
CCTGATCCAGAAGGGCCGAGCAGTGCTACTAGTTCCCCAGACTGAATATGTACGGATATATCCTCTAGTGCCTGAAAGGACCCATATTTTTTGGATACGTTTTGAATTTGTATACTCATTGAGACCATCTCCTTTTAACTAGATCTTGATTTCCAAGCAATAATGTCTTTCACAATTAATGTAAAGATGGCCATTACGCTCATTAAGGAAGCAACTGCAAAGGCTGCTGCAAATTGATATTCATTATAGAGAATTTCAATATGAAGTGGCATCGTATTTGTCATGCCACGAATATGACCAGATACAACAGACACAGCCCCGAATTCTCCGATGGCTCGTGCATTACATAAAATCAAACCATAGAATAGTCCCCATTTAATATTGGGTAATGTGACATACCAAAAGGTTTTAAAGCCACTTGCCCCCAATGAAATGGACGCTTCTTCCTCAGATGTACCTTGGGTTTGCATCAGCGGTATTAATTCACGTGCAACAAAGGGCAAAGTGACGAAAATTGTGGCAAGGACAATGCCTGGTAGTGCAAACACAATTTTAATATCATGTACAAACAACCAATCACCAAATAGTCCCTGTGAGCCAAACAATAAAATAAACACTAAACCTGCGATAACAGGTGAAACTGCAAAAGGTAAATCTACCATAGTAAGTAATAGATTTTTCCCCTTAAAATTAAACTTTGTGAGTGCCCAGGCAGCCATTACGCCAAAGATTGCATTGAGGGGTACAGTAATGGCTACGACGATTAAAGTAAGCTTAATAGCAGCTAATGCATCTGGATGTGTAATCGCAGCAAAGTAAACGTCGGCTCCTTTTTGAAAGGCTGTAATAAAAATAGATACTAAAGGTAGTACGATAAAGAAAGCTAAAAAAGCTAAGGCAATAAATATTAACATATAGCGAATAATACGAGGTTCCTGTAAGGCAGCAGACTGAGTAGCTGCTTTACTTTTTTCTGTACTAGCCTGCTGAATAAAAGTTGATTGTTCCATATAGTACCTCCTAATGTACAAACCGACGATTGGCTAGCCATTGTATCAAGTTAATGGTGAACAACAAAATAAAGGATGTCACAAGCATGACAACAGCTATGGCAGTTGCCCCTGCATAATCATATTGCTCAAGCTTTGTCATAATAATTAACGGCGTAATTTCCGTTTTCATCGGCATATTTCCTGCAATAAAAACAACCGAGCCATATTCACCTAAAGCGCGCGCAAAGGCCAAGGAAAAGCCAGTTAAAATAGCTGGTACTAGCTCTGGTAAGATGACTTTACGGAAGGTTTGTAAACGATTGGCTCCAAGGCTTGCCGAAGCTTCCTCAACCTCAGCACTGATATTTTGTAAGACGGGCTGGACCGTTCGTACAACAAAGGGTAGCCCGATAAAGGTTAAAGCAATAATGATGCCAAGAGGTGTAAAAGCAATTTTAAAATTAAAAAATTGACCAATCCAACCATTTGGCGCATAAAGAGATGTTAAAGCAATTCCAGCAACAGCAGTAGGTAATGCAAAAGGTAAGTCTACAAGCCCATCAATGATTCGTTTAAAGGGGAATTGATAGCGAACGAGAACCCATGCAATAGTCGTACCAAAAAAAACATTTAGTAAGCCTGCAATCAGTGCAGTGCTAAAGCTTACTTTGTAGGAAGCAACAGCACGGGGATCTGTAATGATATCGATAAATGCTGACCAGCTTAAGGACATGGTATGAATGAAAATCATTGAAAGTGGTAGTAACACTAGTAAACTTACGTAAAGCATTGTATAACCAAGAGATAAATGAAAGCCTGGAATAATTCGACGCGATTTTTTAGGAATGATTAAACTGCTCATCAAAACGCTCCTTATTGTGGTACGTATATTTCATCAAAGGTACCACCGTCTTTAAAATGGTTTGCTTGTGCTTGTGACCAACCACCAAAATCATCAATGGAAACAAGTTCAAGCTGAGGGAATTGATCTTTATATTTTGCTAGAATCGTTTCACTACGTGGGCGATAATAATTTTTCGCCGCAATTTCTTGCCCTGTATCACTATATAAATGCTGTAAGTAAGCTTCAGCGACTTCACGTGTCCCTTTTTTATCTACGATTTTGTCTACAACTGCAACTGGTGGCTCTGCTAAAATACTTAATGAAGGCGTGATGATTTCAAATTCATCCTTACCTAATTCATTGAGAGAGAGATATGCTTCATTTTCCCACGCAATTAAGACATCTCCAATTTTACGTTCTACGAATGTTGTTGTAGCTCCACGAGCGCCAGAATCAAGTACTTCTACATTGCTGTAAAGTGATGTCATAAATTCTTTTATTTTTGTCTCATCATTGTTATATAACTTTCCGGCATAAGCCCAAGCAGCTAAGTAGTTCCAACGTGCACCTCCAGATGTTTTGGGATTAGGTGTAATGACAGATACATCATCTTGAATCAAATCATCCCAATCTTGTATGTTTTTTGGATTGCCCTGGCGAACTAAAAAAACAATTGTAGATGTATAGGGCGTCGAATTATGATCAAATTCGGTTTGCCAATCTTTATTCAGCAGCTCACGTGTTTGAGCAATTTCATCAATATCGTAAGCCAGTGCGAGTGTCACAACGTCGGCTTCAAGACCATCTATAACTGCACGTCCCTGTTTGCCAGATCCACCATGTGATTGATTGATTGTGACGTCTTGGCCAGTATCATCCTTCCATTTTTTTATAAAATCTTTGTTGAACTCATCGTAAAGCTCCCGTGTTGGATCATAGGATACATTTAGTAGCTCTACAGACTTCTTGTCTTCCTGGCCGCTTGCTTTTTCATCTGAGTTAGCACTTCCACAGCCAGTTAAACTAAGTGTTAGAATAATTAAAAAGGCTAATGATTGGAGAACATAGCTCTTTTTTCTCATAGTTAATCCGCCCCTTTTCTGTCTTAAGAATGCAAAAAGCCATCACCCACAATGACATGACAACATTGGGTAGATGGCCTTCAGATCCTCTGATCAGCGTTTTTTTATTTAGGTCAAAGCTTTAGTAATACATTAAACATATATTTCCTATTAGTCAACAAGGAATTATAAAAAAGATTATTTATTTTGAAAATTAATGGAAGTGTCCCTAGATACCATTCATCATATGCGGCAAGGAACAAAAAAAATGGGTGTAAGGAAAAGATATTAAAAAAACCTAGTTGACTGCTTGGTGTACTTTAGTATATATTTGGTAATAAGTAGAATGATTGTGATACGAGGTAGCAACTACTAGTGAACAATCATTAAATATAGAGCTGGCTAGTCAAACTAGAGGCGTTTTAACAAAGACCTGTTTTTTCCTATGTCTTTTGTTAGAACGCCTTTTTTGCTATGAGGGGGATTCGATGTTAACTTACGAAAATTGGCAAGAACCGATCATTGATTTTCAGGTTGATGATTTGTATAAGGCTGCACTAGAGGTTTTACAGTGGAGCTATCAAGAATATGGAGATGAAATCGTCTATGCATGTAGCTTTGGTATTGAGGGCATTGTCTTAATTGATCTCATTTCAAAGGTAAAGCCTAACGCTACGATTGTTTTTTTGGATACAGATGTACACTTTAAAGAAACATATGAAACCATTCATAAAGTCAAAGAAAAATATCCACAACTCAACATTGTCATGAAAAAGCCAGCCCTTACACTAGAGCAACAAGCTACACAACATGGTGACGAGCTATGGAAGTCCAACCCAAATAAGTGCTGTGATATTCGTAAGATAAAACCTTTACACGAAGCCTTATCAGGTAAAAAGGCTTGGATATCAGGCTTACGTCGTGAGCAATCACCAACACGTCAACAAACAAACTTTCTAAATCGTGACGATAAATTTAAATCGATTAAAGTTTGTCCATTGATTCATTGGACTTGGAAGGATGTCTGGCGCTATGTTTCAAAGCACAGTTTGCCATATAATCCGTTACACGATCAAGGCTATCCAAGCATCGGCTGTGAGCATTGTACGAAACCAGCATTTACAATGGAGGATTTACGTTCAGGTAGATGGCAAGGTTCTGGTAAAACCGAGTGCGGGTTACATGAATAAAGGAGTTCTGCCATGCTTGAATATTTTGCAATAGCTATTAGCTTATTTTTTGCGATGAACATAGGGGCAAGCGGAGCAGCAGCCTCAATGGGTGTTGCTTATGGGGCAGGTGCCATCACAAAAGCGTGGCAAGCATTGCTTTTATGCGCGATAGGCGTATACAGTGGAGCTGTATTAGGCGGAGGAGAGGTAGTCAAAACGATAAGCTCAGGCATTATGCCCCAGGAATATATTACGGTAAAGGTTGTCATCATTATCTTGATTTCTGCGACAAGCTCGTTATTTTTCGCCAATCTTTTAGGCATTCCCTTATCAACGAGTGAAGTAACAGTGGGTGCTGTCGTGGGTGTAGGAATTGCCTATAAAGTTTTATTCGTCAATTCGCTGCTTGTCATTATATCATTTTGGGTGATTGTACCGCTTGTTGCCTTTGTCATTGCTCTTGTATGTGGAAAGTTATTATATAAGTTACAAAACAGAGGGCTGCTGAAAGATCGGCCAATTTTAACTGTTCTTCTCATATTAGCAGGATTTTTTGAAGCATTTTCAGCGGGTATGAATAATGTTGCCAATGCAGTTGGACCGTTGGTGGGAGCAGGAATGATGGATGTGACAACAGGCATTGTGCTTGGCGGTGCATTTGTCGCAATAGGTGCTATGCTACTTGGTAAACGAGTGCTTGAAACAAACGGTAAAAAAATAGTGCGCTTTCAAAAGGTTGAGGGCATTCTCATTTCAAGTACAGGTGCATTGCTTGTTGGCGTAAGCTCAATTTTTGGGCTTCCAGTACCCTTAACACAAGTCACTTCTTCATCCATCATTGGGATGGGGATGGCGAAAAACGGAAAGCAAATCTTCCATAAGCATATTGTGAAAAAAATTATACGTATTTGGGTTGTATCACCCATCTTTTCATTAGTCATTTCTTATTTTTTAGTGCAGTTATTTTTAGAAAAAGACCTTTATACCATTATTTTAAATGGCAGCATTATTGTTGGGACGCTAGGGGTTATTAGTCTGATGCGTACGATGCGTGAAGAAGAGCAGTCTATCTATGATGCAGGGGAAGGCATTTAAATTGAATCATGCCATCACTAGCTCTTGACTATAAAACTTAGTATTTAACTAGAATTAGGAGGAGATTTTAATGAGTCTACAACCACATGGTGGGCTACTTGTGCAAGCATTTAATCCAGAAAAAGAAATCACATCTATTCATAAGGAAATTGAGTTGGATGCGATTTCGTTGAGTGATTTAGAGCTAATTGCTATAGGGGGTTATAGCCCAATTGAAGGTTTTTTAACACAAATAGATTATGAGTCAGTCGTGGCACAAAGTCGTTTAGCATCAGGTGTAGTATGGAGTATTCCGATTACATTACCTGTTTCAAAAGAGAAAGCGTCCATTTTACAGCCTGGTGACGAGGTAAAGCTGGTTTATGGTGATGAAGTATATGGCGTTATTGAAGTAGCAGATATTTATGAGCCGAATAAACGAAAAGAGGCTTTACTTGTCTATGGAACAGAGGATTTAGCACATCCGGGCGTTCAAAGGCTTTTTGATCGTCCTGCCATTTATGTTGGAGGAAAAATTACGTTAATTAAACGTCTTACACAAAAGTTCCCTGCTTATTCATTTGACCCAATAGAAACACGACAATTATTTGCTGACAAGGGATGGAAAACCATTGTTGGCTTCCAAACACGTAATCCAGTCCATAGGGCGCATGAATATATTCAAAAGGCAGCACTTGAAACGATTGATGGGTTATTTCTAAATCCACTTGTTGGTGAAACAAAGTCAGATGATGTATCAGCTGCTATACGTATGGAGAGCTATGAGGTTTTATTAAAAAACTATTATCCTGAAAGTCGTGTACAATTAGGTATTTTTCCAGCCGCTATGCGGTATGCAGGACCAAAGGAAGCTATTTTCCATGCACTTGTTAGAAAAAATTATGGCTGTACTCATTTTATTGTTGGTCGTGATCATGCAGGTGTTGGTGATTATTATGGCACATATGATGCACAAAAGATTTTTGAACAGTTTACTGAAGATGAATTAGGAATTGTCCCACTAAAATTTGAGCATAGCTTTTATTGTCAGCAATGTGAAGGCATGGCTACGACAAAGACATGTCCACATGATAGCTCTGCCCATGTCATTCTATCAGGAACGAAGGTACGTGAGATGCTACGAAATGGAGAAGTACCACCAAGTACATTCAGTCGTAAAGAAGTCGTAGACATTTTAATTAAAGGCATGAGTAAGGAGGTAGTGAAATGAGTTCAAACATTGTTTGGCATGAAGCCTCCATTACAAAAGAGGAACGCCGTTCAAAAAATAAACATCAAAGCTTTATTTTATGGTTTACGGGTTTATCTGCTTCAGGGAAATCATCAGTGGCCAATGCTTTTGCCCGTCGATTATTTGAAAGGAGCAATCAAGCCTTCGTATTAGATGGTGATAATGTGCGTCATGGCTTAAATAGTGACTTAGGATTCGATGAAGCAGGGCGCAAAGAAAATATTCGTCGAATAGGTGAAGTCTCAAAGCTATTTATAGAGAGCGGTCAAATTGTACTAACAGCTTTTATTTCACCTTATCGAGAAGATCGTCAGGTAGTTCGTGAACTTGTAGAGGATGGTGAATTTTTAGAGGTCTATGTAAAGTGTTCAGTAGAAACATGTGAAAAAAGAGATCCTAAAGGTTTGTATAAAAAAGCAAGGAATGCTGAAATTGCTAATTTTACAGGGATTAGCGCTCCATATGAAGAACCAATTAACCCAGAAGTTATTTTGGATACAGAACAGCATTCTATAGAAGAATGTGTGGAGCAACTGACAAATATTTTAACTGCCAAGGGATATATTTAACTAAAAAAATCTGCTCGATTTTGTAATCGGGCAGATTTTTATATTTATTTTACACCTTGTTCCTTTTTCATTCTGTCAATTTCAGGACCTAGTTCATCACGTACAGTACCTTTCCATGGCTTAACACCAGCAATATAGGAAGAACGCGTCATAATGTGTCCGCCAACAGGACCAGTGATAAAGAGGAAGAGTATCCCCAGTAAAATACGAGGGTTGAAATGATCTTCAATCAGCCAAAAGTGAAAGAATACACCGATCAGTACACACATGACGCCAAGTGTTGCACTTTTTGAAGCGGCATGGGCACGTGTATACAAATCAGGTAAACGGACAAGTCCGATAGCTGTCACGACAATAAAGAGTACTCCAACAGTAATGAAAAAGATAACTAAACTATTAGCGAGAATTGTCACGTTTGATGATATCTCCTTTCTCTATAAATTTAGAGAAGGCCATCGTACCGATAAACGATAAAATTGCTAGCAATAAAATGATTTCAAGAAAGAAGCTTGTTTCCACTAAAATCGAAAATAGTCCGATTAGGGAAATGAGTGAAACCCCAAGTGAATCCAAAGCTACAACACGATCGGATGCGGAAGGACCTTTTACCATTCGATAAATGACCGCTATCATCGATAAGCAAATCACTACGATTACAGCAATAATAAATGTTGTCATGATTTACTCACCTCCAAAATCGCTTTCTCAAATGAATCTCGAATGGAAGCAATGGCTTCATCTGCATCATTAATATCAATTGCATGTACATACAATGTTTTCGCATCGTCTGATACATGCACTACGACTGTTCCTGGTGTTAGAGTAATAAGGCTTGATAATAAAGTGATTTCCCAGTCCTGTGTTAGAACAGTTGGATAAGCAAAAAAGGCAGGTTGCATGTCCAACTTTGGCTTTAATACTACTTTCAATACTTGAACATTTGCTAAAATTAACTCTTTTAAGAACAACAAAGTTAATTTTAGAATGGCCCATAATCGATAGACATAAAGACGCGACTTGAAAAACCTCCGCATGAGAAAGAGTAAGATTATTCCCATAATGAATCCTATGATAAAACCAGTTGCTGTGTAATTAGAGGAAAGGAACATCCAGACAAAGGCAAGTACAAAATTTAAAATCATTTGAAATGCCATAGTGCTAATCCTCCTTCATCACAGCATCTATATAGATAGATGGATCATTTAATAGTTTTGCAGCATCATCCATAAATGGCGTAATCCATTCAGAACCCACACCATATGCGACAGTAATAAGTACTAGCAACGCAGTAGGCATAAATAGCATTTTATAGGTAGATTTGTCGACGGTACCTTGTGTTTCTTTTTCCTCACCCCAAAAGGCATAGAGGAAAATACGAATCACGGATAGTAAAACAAGCAGTGAAGATGCTAAAATGAAAATACTGCTCCACATACTTCCAGCCTCAAAGCCTCCCTGAACAATTAACAGCTTTCCAACAAACCCACTAAGTGGTGGAATTCCAGCTAAGCCAAAAGCTGCTATTAAATAACACCAACCCAGTGCAGGGTATTTTTTCATAAGCCCACCCATTTTACGCAAGTCAGATGTACCAGTAATATAGATGATAATGCCGATTAACATAAAGAGTGCTGCCTTAATCAGCATATCGTGTATTAAATAAAACATAGCTCCTTTTAAAGAAGCCTCATTCATTTGAGAGACACCAAATAAAATGACACCTACTGCAATGACAATGTTATAGATAATAATGAGCTTTACATCGAAATAAGCGAGTGCTCCAATACAACCAGCCACAATTGTTGCAATAGCTAATGCCATTAGTAAATCATGTGTATAGGATAAATCATGTACAAAAAATAGTGTATAGGTACGTGTAATGGCATATACCCCAACCTTTGTGAGCAGAGCGCCAAATAGAGTTAAGACAGGGATCGGGGCTGCTGCATACGAAGTAGGAAGCCAAAAGTATAATGGGAAAATAGCTGCTTTTAGTCCAAATACCATTAAAAATAGTACGGCAATAACAGTAATAATTCCTGGTTGATTAATTTCAGCAATTTTTACCGCAATATCAGCCATATTTAATGTCCCTACTACAGAATATAAATAGGCAACGGTTATAACAAATAAGGCCGAAGAAATAACATTAATTAAAATATATTTAATAGACCCTTTCAGTTGCCCCTTCTCACCACCTAAAACGATAAGCAAATAGGAAGCCATTAACAATACTTCAAAGAACACAAATAAGTTAAAAATATCGCCTGTTGTAAAGGCACCATTGACCCCAGTTAAAATAAACATAATACCAGGGTAATAAAAGAAGCGTTCGCGTTCCTTAGTAATAGAACCGAAGCCATACCAAACAACAAATAGCGCAATAAGCAATGTCGTTGTAACGAGCAATGCAGACACCATATCAGATACCATTGTAATACCGTAAGGAACAGGCCAATTTCCAAATGTGACCTTTTGAATACCATCTTCCTTCACTTTTAAAAGCAGTGAAAGGGCAGAGAGGAGGGCTAGTCCAATCCCAAGTAATGAAAATGATCGCTGATAAGTTAGATTTTTTTGTCCAAACATTAAAATCATACCGAAGAAAAACGGGATGATTATGGGTAATAGTAGGAAGTTATTCATCCTCATCACTTCCTCTCATTAAGCTAATATCATCCGTGTTAAGCTCTTGATAGGAACGGTAGGCAAGTACAAGGAAGAATGCTGTCACCCCAAAGCTTATAACAATCGCAGTTAAAATAAGTGCTTGGGGTAAAGGATCAGCAAATGTTTTGGCTCCTTCGTTTAAGACAGGTGGAGCTTCACCACCAAGACCACCCATTGTTAAGATGAGTAGATGAGCACCATGACTTAACAGACCTGTTCCAATAATAATGCGCAATAAACTTTTTGATAAGATTAAATAGACCGCTGCCATAAAGAGAAAGCCGATCACAAATGCCATAATTATTTCCATTATTCATCCTCTCCAATCGTTTGAATAATGGTCATCGTAACGCCGACAACAACCAAATAGACACCGCTATCAAAAAGCATAGCCGTGTGTAATGACTGTTTGCCTAGAAGCGGTAAATCGAAATAATCAAAGAAATGTGTGAAAAACGGTTTGCCCACAAACATTGGGTATGCCGCAGTAGCAAGGGCTAATAGTAAGCCAATGGCTGTTAAATATGTGTAATTAATCGGTAGAATATGGCGGACTGTGTTGATATCATAGGCTAACACTAAAAGAACAAGTGCACTTGATGTTAACAGACCACCAACAAAGCCTCCACCAGGCGTATAGTGACCAGCTAAAAAAATATGAATGGAGAAGAAGAAAATAATGAAAAATACAATTTTAGCTGTAAATTGTATTATCACATCATTTGTTTTCATGAGTGTTCTCCTTTCTATTCATACGTAACTTAATCATAGCTAAGATGCCCATGCCAGCTATGCCGAGTACTGTAATTTCAAACAATGTATCGAAACCACGATAGTCTACTAAAATTACGTTTACAATATTTCCGCCACCAGCTAATGAATAGACGGTTTCCTCGTAGTACTTAGCAATAGAGGGAATTAGTTTTTGGGAATGAGCTGATAACGCAACAAGTGTTACCATCACACCAACTGCAATGGAAACAATGGCACGATTTAACTGGAACCTCATTCGCTCCTCGCGTTTACCAAGCTTAGGTAGATGGTAAAATGCTAATAAAAATAGTGCTACTGAAATCGTTTCTATAACGAGCTGTGTCAACGCTAAATCAGGTGCGTTAAAAATGACAAAGAATAAGGCTACTGTATAGCCAACAGTACCAAGCCCAATAATGGCCGTTAATCGTGATTTTGCCAAAATGGTGATGCCAGTACCAATTAATAAGACAATGATCAAGATAATTTCGTATAGATTAATTGGTGAGGCTCCTTGGAATGAAATATTAAATGCATCTTTCACAAATAGAGAGCCGATAACAATAATAGTTATTCCGCTAAACATATAGAGTAAATAGTGGCGCATAGAACCTGTCATATAGCGTCTAGATAAACGATTTAAGCCAACATCTAATCCCTGCATGATTTTGTCATAGGCATTGTTTAATGTTAACGCTTGTGGGAATCGTTGATACATCCCTTGCCATTTTGGTAAGGCAACAAATAACAATACGCCAACTATTATAATTCCAATAGTCATCAGTAGCTCAGGAGTGATCTTACCATGCCAAGCAGATACATGAATATCAACAGCTTGAGGCGAATCATACAAAAATGGCTGTATCGCTTGAACGGCTGGTTTTACAAAGGTATTACCTATAAAGTTTGGAATAAAGAAGATTGTCACAACTAAAGCCGCTAAAAGCATAGGAGAAATTAGCATACCAATCGGCGCCTCATGTGGTTTATGAGGTAACTGCTCCGGTTTGTAATTTCCATTAAATGTTCGGAAAACAAAATAGAAGCTATAGATAAATGTAAAAATACTAGCAATCCACGCAACAATAGGGAAAAGTGCTCCCCATGTTTCAAAGCCGAAAAATTCAAACTTTTGAAGTGCAAGCATGGCTGTTAAAAACATTTCTTTACTTAAGAAGCCATTAAATGGTGGAAGACCAGCCATTGATAAACTTCCTATTGCAGCCACAGTAAAACTAATTGGCATAATACTCATTAAACCACCGAGTTTACGAATATCTCGAGTTCCTGTTTCATGATCAACAATACCCGCAATCATGAAGAGACTGCCTTTAAATGTTGCATGATTAATAAGGTGGAAAATGGCAGCAAATGCAGCAAACTTAATGGTATCGACTGAGCCATTTGCATGAAAAGCAACAGCACTTGCCCCAAGTAGTGACATAATAAGCCCAAGCTGACTGACTGTAGAGAATGCTAGAATACCTTTTAAATCAGTTTGCTTGACTGCAAAGAAGGAACCCCAGAATAAAGTTAAGATACCGACACCTGTTACAAGCCAGACCCAAAGCTCAGAGGCTGCAAATATCGGCGTAAATCGTGCAACTAAATAGATACCTGCTTTAACCATTGTAGCTGAGTGAAGGTATGCACTTACTGGTGTTGGCGCCTCCATGGCATCTGGTAACCAAATGTAGAATGGGAATTGCGCGGATTTTGTAAATGCTCCCAAGAGTAATAGGACAAGTGACCAAGTAAATAAAGGCTGATCTACTAAATTTGGTGCCATGACAATCAATTCTCGAATGGAATAGGTTCCTCCCATTAAATAAAGAAGAACGAAGCCACCTAGCATCATTAAGCCGCCGCCAACTGTAATCATCATAGACTTTAATGCACCGAAGCGTGAGGCATCTCGATTATACCAATAGCCGATGAGTAAAAATGATGATATGGATGTTAGCTCCCAGAAGAAATAGAGTGTAATTAAATGATCTGATTGTACTACTCCCAGCATGGCTGACATAAATAACAGTAAGTAAACATAAAAGTTATGTAATTTTTCTTTATGTTTATCTAAGTAAAAAATGGAGTAAAGCACTACTAACGAGCCAATTCCAGTAATGAGTAATGAGAATAATAAGCTAAGTCCATCTAAATATGAGATGATGGAAATATTAAGCGATGGAATCCAAGGTAGCTCTGCAGTAAATACCTCACCTTTAGCAACTTGAGCAATATATGTTGCATAAATAACAGCAAGCGTAACAGGTACAGCAAGAACAAACCAACCTGTGTGAATATTATTCATGCGTTTATATAATAATGGCACTAATATTGCAACAAGCATTGGAATAAAAATATAAAGTACTTGTAACAAAAAAACCCTCCTTTATGCAGGTAAGTAAATCAATTATAACGTACTTTAATTGAGAATGCATATGTACTATAGGGATTTAGCTTGCGGTCATTGGAGAATTTTCGTTATATTATAAATAGGAAGTTATCAATAAAAATAGAGGAAAAAAATTTTTTATGAAGAACCCATATATCTATGGTTATCTACCATTAATTACAATTTTATTGTTTAGTTTGACATTTGGGATGTATGCTGTTGGTAAATCTTTGCAGATTTTTCAAGCCATCGGTGTGTATTCAGGAATGCGAGAGTTTTTATCAGATTTTGAATTACGTGTATTTCTTCTTATCGTCTTTGCCATTGTTTTTTTTATGTTATTTTCTGCTCTTAAACTTGTAGGCGAAACTATTCATGAAGTAGGAATGCTGTTCTTTTCAAAGGACAACGAAGGAGCCACAGTTAGTCAGGCTCGAGGTGGCTATATTATTTTATTTGTAGGTGCTATGTGTTCTGCATTTGCCATCCAATTTATTTATGTTTTAATAGGTATTTTTGTCATAACGATATTTACCTACTTTATTTATCTGATTTATAAAATGAGCCATTTTATATCAATGGGTGGCACAATCGGACTATTAATCTTTGAGCTTTTTATGTGGACGATTCTTTTAACATTAATTGTTTATGTCGTATTAAAGCTATATAATGGCATTTTGGCAAGTTTGCCATTTGCAAATTAATACATACTATTAAAATAGTGCTCTTAATAATAGAAAAAGCGAGGAGTTGATTTCCGTTATGCCAGCGTCCTTTCCAAGGGGCGTCCGATGAGCCGCTTCACTCACTTACGTTCGCTCCAGGGTCTCCTCCGAGGCCCTGTACGGAGCGGTAGCGGAGGAAGCGGCTCGGTGCTCGCCCACAGGAAAGCAAGTAGCCTGTAACGGAAAACCATTTACACCTTTCATAAAAATTTTATTGATGGTTTTGTTTTTTAACACTTTGAAAAGGTAGTAGTCGATTGAGACTACTACCTTTTGCATGTTTCACTACTCAAGCAACACATTAAATAATTGATGATGAATTTTGTACTCTTCTAATTGCTGCATCGATTGAGGTTTATCATACCCTAGCCATACAGCAGCAGTATATTCATTATTGAGTCCAGCAAGCCAGTAGTCACGATAGTCATTCGTTGTCCCTGTTTTTGCACCAACGTAGCTGCTGTTACTATAGACACCTTGACCCGTACCGTTTGCTACAACATCCGCAAGGAGTTCACGCATGTATTTTACTGTTTTAGGAGACCAAATTTGTTCACGCTGTGAATCCCAACTATAAAGCTCTGTTCCATCTATTGCTGTGACTTTGCGAATACTATGAGCAAGTACATAAGAGCCATCAATAAAACTAGTATAAGCATCTGCTAGTTCTAATGCTGTTACACCATAGGTTAGTCCTCCTAATGATGCGGCATAATTATAATCTTTCTCTACAATCGAGCGGAAGTGAAAGCGATTAAGGTAATGAAAGGCTGTCTCGACGCCAACGGTTTGAAAGAGACGAAGTGCTGATGTATTATAGCTATGTCGAAAAGCAGTACGAATTGACACATCACCATACGTATAGCCCCCATAGTTTTGTGGACAAAACGAGCCCACACAATAACGCCCACCATTGACAATCGAATCAGGTGTATGAGATGTTGTTTCGAAGAATGGTGCATAGACTGCCAGAGGCTTAAAAGCTGAGCCTGGCTGACGTGTTCCTTGGAATGCACGATGGAAATCAAATTTTTCATAGTTTTTTCCTGCATACAGACTGACTATTTCTCTTGATTGGTTTTCAATGGCTGCACCTGCTGCTTGCAATGGGCTAGTACCTAAAATAGCTGACATTTTTTCCTCATCATGCTGCTGTTTAGTAGGATCAAGTGCTGTGTGAATGATGAGTCCATTTTGAAATAAAGTATTGAGTCGATTGTCTAATTGTGCTTTAATTTTTTTCTTTTCTTCCTCATTATCTGTAGAGCTTAGTCGATCCGCATAACCTTCTTTTTCTGCAATAAGCCATTTTAGCTCTTGAAGAACATAAGTGCTATACATTGGATAACTTTGAATTTTATCTTTCACATTTAATGTAATGGGATCAGCTTTATAGTCTTTTACCTCTTCCTCTGTAATAGCCCCATTTGCTGCAAGGGTATCTAACAAACGCTCTTGCCTTGCTTTAGTTTGATCATAATTCTTTAAAGGATTATAAAGGGAAGGGTTATTTGGGATAGCAGCAATGAAGGCTATTTCAGCTATGGATAATTCTTGGAGTGGCTTTTGAAAATAATAGGTGGCTGCTCCGCCAATGCCATAGACTTGATTACTGAAATAGGACTCATTTAGGTACATCGTTAAAATGGCTTCTTTATCAAATTCTTTTTCTAATTCGTATGCATAAAAAAGCTCTGTTAATTTTCGTTCATATGTTTTTTCTTCAGATAAATAACGCATTCGAACAAGTTGTTGTGTGATTGTACTACCACCTTGAGAGGTTGTGTTGCTATTTGAATTGGCTACAACTGCACGAATAATCGCACTTAAATCAAAGCCAATATGCGTATAAAAATCAGCATCCTCACTGGTAATGAATATTTCCTGGGCAATTTGTGGAATTTCCTGTAAACTTAGTGGCTGCCGCCATTCGACATATTCCTCACTAAATGTTTGCCCATTTCGATCAATAAGGGTAACAGGTAGCTGGGCCTCTACCTCAGGTAAATGTATAGCATTAGTCATTTGTTCCTCATGTGCTTGTGCAATATTGATTTCTGTTTTAATGTTTGTGCTAATCCACCATAAAGCAGGAAGGGATAGTACTATAATAAAAAAACCAAAAGCCTTTTTCATGTGTGCCTCCACTCTTTCTATAAATCCTTCATCAGAATAACATATTTTGGATTGATTCCAAATACTCGCTCAGACCTATTTACATAGTTTTAAAAATGGATAGTAAAAGTGCAAAAATCGTCAATACTTAGATGGAGAAAACCAGTAGGAAGTATGTTAGACTAAAATGAGGTCAGAAAAGGTGCAAGGGCATCTTTTTCATTGAAACTGAAATTTATCATTAAAGGAGAGACTTCCATGTTTCCACAGTTAACAACAGACGTACAAGCAGGCGAAGTGCTTGTAGAAATGAACACAACATTAGGTGCTATCAAAATTAAATTATTCCCAGAGCACGCACCGAAAACGGTTGAGAATTTTTTAGGTCATGCTAAATCAGGCTACTATAACGGCATTATTTTCCACCGTGTTATTCAAGACTTTATGATCCAAGGTGGCGACCCAACTGGTACTGGTATGGGCGGAGAATCAATTTGGGGTAATTCCTTTGAAGATGAGTTCTCAGAGCAATTGTTTAACCTACGTGGAGCGCTTTCAATGGCAAATGCAGGTCCAAACACAAATGGTTCTCAATTCTTTATTGTACAAATGAAGCACCTTCCAAGTGATATGCTTCGTCAATTACAAGGGGCGGGCTTCCCTGAAGAGATCATCGAAGCTTATGCTCAAAATGGTGGTACACCTTGGTTAGACCATAAACACACAGTATTCGGTCATGTAGTAGAAGGTATGGACATTGTGGATAAAATTGCAGATGTGGAAAAAGATTTCCGTGACAAGCCATTAGAAGATGTGAAAATTGAGTCAATTACAGTCTTTGAATAATACGTATAAGGACGTGTAGAACATGCAGAACTTTATGTATCAATTTTTATATTTCCCAGAAGATAAATCAGGTTATATTCCAGCAGCATTTGAATTTTTAATTATGCTTATTTTATGTATTATCGTGTTTACGCTTTTCAGAAAAATTTCTAAGAAACAAGAATTAAAATCAAAAGAAATTGAAGCACGTATTTTAGCAGAAAAGAAAAACACAAACAATCAACAGAATATATAAGAAAAAGAATCCGCTTGCCACAGAGGGCGAGCAGATTCTTTTTTATTGTATCAATTTTTTTTAAAGCGTCGGATAGTATTTTGCAGGGCCTTGACGGCAGTGAAACAAACCAGTACAAGTGACAAGCCAATCCCACTCAATGCAGTAATAAAGGCTACCCATTCAAAGAGTGTATAACTACCGATGCTATCGAAATCACTGCTATCTTTCCAACCTTCAATGACTAAGTTCATCCCATAAATGCCCGATACCACTGTAAAGACTGTTAAAATAAATAGTAAATTATTACTTCGATTATCGGATTGATCTTCCTGTGTTCGATACAAACTATTCAATGTTTCTTTCGTTTCTAAATAATGTTCATTTATACGGAAGAACTTTCGTAACAATTGAGCAATTTCTCTGCCTTCTGTTCGTACGATGACTTCTTCAAAATAATAGCGTGCAGAAAATTTTGTAATCAGCTCGATTAGTTCATTGACAACCTGTTTATCTTTGCCCCACTTTATTTCACTATACTCATAGGAAAGCTTTAAAAGCATCATTTTATAAAAATAATGAATGAACAAATTGTAATAGTGCGTACCCATAAATTCTTGAATACTATGTGTACATTTGGCAAACGGCCTATTTGTAATCGTTATTTGTGCTTGTGATGAGGTGATAATATAACTGTTAGGAGCCCAACGTGTATGGGCATGCTCTTGTACATAATTAGAGATATATGGAGGATTAGTGCTAGAAATAAAAGGTTTGCCAGCAGGAGTCCTACCGTCTACTTGCCCTAATCGAAATAAATGCTCGGGTATAATTTTAGCTTCTTCCTCTGCAATTAAATAAGCTGAGGCAAACATTCGCTCATCTTCAAAGAAAGGTAAGCCTTCATAGCTATGGTCTTGTTGATGTAATAGAAAGGGTTTTAAATAAGGTATAAAATACTTAAATAATAATTCACTCGTAGAAGAACAATGACCAAATGAAAAATGATGACTTGCACCTTTCTCCTCTCTTAGTTTAGCCTCTAATACTCTAAAATAGTGAATAAAATTTAATATATCACTTAGATCATGTGATTGATCTATAATATTTGTTCTTACTGTTATAATCCCATTCCCAAAAGGACATAATGTCACATCAATACTCATCACTTCGTAATCATAATTGATTTGACTTTCTTGAAGATGTAAGGTGCCTTGTGTATAAAAAGCTTTCGAAAAACGAATAAAGTCAGGGTTATTCATATCGTTCGGAAATAACTTATCCTCCAAAAAAGGATAGAAAAATTGGGCAAGTTCCTCATGTATAATCGTCATATCACCATAAAAAGCGTCTTCAAGCGATGTATTTTTTAAGGTGAAAAAGGAAAAGCCCTCGTTTAGTAGTACATCACTGATTTTTTGACGATTTTTTTCGGAATAGGCGAAGGGAAATAGGAATGTCATATAAGCACGTTTAATCGTTAATGGGACAATGTCCATGTAAAATCACCTCTTTATAAATCCGATTGATAAGAACCTTTTCCACAAAATTTTGATTTTAAACATAGAAAAAGGATATCTCCAAGGGAGAGATATCCTTTCAACCATTTTATTGCGCAAAGACCTTTTTAAAACGCTCGACTCCATCCTTCACAGTATCAAATGAACAAGCAACATTCATACGTAGGAAGCCACGACCTTCTTCTCCGTATTTTGTACCTGGTTCTAGAGCAAGCTTTCCGATTTCAAGTAAGCGGTTCATGATCTCCTTCTCTTCAAGCGCTAGCTCTCGGTAATCAATCCAGATTAAATAAGTGGATTGAGGAATCGTAACACGAATACCTGGAATCTGCTCTAACTCAGCTTTCACATATTCCATATTGGCAGAAATATAAGGGAGTAATTCATCTAACCAAGGAGCCCCTTCTGTGTATGCTGCATGAAGGGCAACGGAGGCAAATGTATTTAATGAGCCTTGACCACTTGCCATATTGATGGCCTCTAGCTTCAAGCGTTTTTTCTTATCTGTTACGATCATATATGAAACTTGAATTCCTGCTAAGTTAAATGTTTTTGTAGGAGCCATACACGTAACAATGCGATTGATTTCATCACCTGCAACTTTAGCTAAAGGAATATGTTTATCCCCATTGATCATTAAATCAGCATGGATTTCATCAGAGATAATAATGACATCATATTTAGCACAAAGTCGTACAATTTCCTTTAAAGTAGCTTCATCCCATACATAGCCTCCTGGATTATGCGGGTTACATAGTATGTAAGCTTTCACATCTTGAGCTAATGCCTGCTCGAAGGCTTCAAAATCATAGACAAACAACCCGTCTTTTTCTGTTAATGGACAGCTCACAACTTCACGACCATTACTTTTTGGTATGTTAAAGAATGGCGGATAAACTGGAGGTGAAATGAGTACTTTGTCACCAGGGTTAGTTAGGGCAACAACGCTGTTAGCTAATGCAGCCACCACACCATTACAGAATAGGATGGCTTCTTTCTCAATGTGCCAGTTATGGCGAGTATTTTGCCAGTCTATAATGGATTGAATCGCTTCTTCACTCATATAACTATAGCCAAAAATAGTATGTTCAGCATGTTGTTGTAAAGCCTTTGAAACGGCTATTGGAGCAGCAAAATCCATATCGGCTACCCACATTGGCAAGATATCTGAGGCATCGTTTAGGCCATAAACCTTTTCCATTGCGTCCCATTTGACAGAGTTTGTACATCGACGTTTGATAGTTTGATCAAAAATAGACAAGTAAAATCACTCTTTTCTTTTTTTTTTACTATGGTATCATACGAGTATGATCAAAGGATAATAGGTGAGTATTTTGGAAAATATAAAAATGAATCAAGCAGCTGTCCATCTGCTAGAGGAGTGGGATCCATTCCACTTAGGTCCAGACCATTATGATACAGAAACAGCAGATGTAGTTGCAGCACTGCAAGGGATTGATGATCCATCAACACTTGCAAAAGTTATTCAAGAAACATATGAGCATTCGTTTGAGCAATGGATACCGTTTGAAGATTGTGTAGCCATTTCTTACAAACTAATTGCCATTAAATTTGAAGCGAAATGTATTATTTAAAATATTTTGCATATTCCTTATAAAAAAGGGGTTGTCAATGGACAACCTCTTTTTTAATGTATCATGAGGCTAATACTTATTTAAATAAAGGCAAAATCCCCTGGATGAAAATAATAAAAATGGCGAGTGGGGAGACGTAGCGAATTAAAATGTACCAAATATTAAACAAGAAGCTAGACGCAGCTAATTCTTTACGTGAAATATCCCTTGTATAATAATAACCTGCAAAAATTGAAATCAACATAGCTCCAATCGGCATACCGATGCTATTAGTCATAAAATCAACAAAGTCAAAAATAGAGCGATCTACTATTTTTATATCTGCTAATATACCAAATGAAAGGGCACTTGGAATACCAAAGATGAAAATAATGATTCCACCAATCCAAGCAATTTTTCTGCGTTTTTCTGTTTTATCACCAATTGCGATTGCCACGACTATTTCTAACATGGAAATGGAAGAAGTGACTGTAGCAAAAAGCAATAGAATGAAGAAGATTATTAAGAATAAGCCACCAAGAGGTAACTGCTCGAATACAGCTGGCAAAATAATGAATACTAAGCCTGGCCCTTGATCAGGCGTATAACCAAGCGCAAACACTGCTGGGAAAATAACAAGTCCTGCAAGTAAAGAGATAATAATATTCATAGATGCTACATTAATCGCAGAGTTACCAATCTTCTCTGTTTTAGATAAATAGGAAGCATATGTAATCATAACCGCAATACCTACACTTAATGAGAAGAAAGCTTGTCCTAAGGCCATTAAAAATGTTTCAGCATTCAAATAGGACCAATCAGGTACAAACATAAATTTAACGCCTTCCATAGCCCCGTCTAAAGTTAGAGAGCGAATAACTAGGACAATAAAGAAAATAAAGAGGAGAGGCATCATCCATGTGCTGGCTTTTTCAATTCCACCCTTAATACCTGCTGACACAATGACCACTGTTAATAACATAAATAGTCCCTGTACAAGTACTGCTTCAAAAGGGCTTGAAATAATATTGCCAAATAAATCAGCGTAGTTGATATCAGAGCCAGCATTCGTTAGCTTAAATGTAAAGGCACGACCCAAGTAGCTTAAAATCCATCCACCAACAACGCTGTAGAATGATAAGATAAGACCTGCGATTACCATACCGCCCCAGCCAATCAAATACCATGGCTTTCCTGGCGCTTGTTCCTTAAAGGAAGTGACAGCATCCTTTTGACCTCGACGACCAATCATGAACTCAGCAATGAGGACGGGTAAGCCAATAAAGAAAGTACATAAAATAAATAATAAAATAAAGACACTACCGCCATTCGTACCCGCCATATAGGGGAATTTCCAAATGGCTCCTAACCCTATAGCACTTCCTGCGGCAGCTAAAATAAACCCAATTTTTGTTGTAAATTGATCCCTCGAAGACACGAAAATAAATCCTCCTTATACTAAAGTATTATTTTACCTCAATATTCTCATAACACAAGCAAATATCAGAAAATTGATGATAGCAAGAAAGACATTTGAAGGAGTAAAAATATAGAGAGATGACATATGAGGAAGGACATTTAAATTATGTAACAATTAGGTAGAATGCTTCGTTTCATTATTAAAAGGGGGGGTAGCTATGACGGAGGTTGAACTAATAGCAAGGGCTCAGCAAGGAGATAAAGATGCCTATATCGAGCTTATCCGTATACATCAGCAAACCGTTGAAAAGTTTGCCTTTCAATGTGGCGTACATACAAATGATTTAGCTGATGTTTCACAGGAGGTATTTGTTAAACTGTATCGCTTTTTACACCAATTTAAACAGGATCGATTTACCACGTGGCTCTATAAAATCACATTAAATGCTACGCGTGATTATTATCGTAAGGAACAACGGCAGCAGGCTAAAGAGGACAAGCTACAAGCCCAACAGCAAAAGACTCATTCATCTGCTGAAGAGGATGTTCTTTTGTTTGAAGAGGACAGGCATCTACATCGTGCTATTCAGGTCCTTGACGAAAAATACCGTTATCCTCTCGTGTTGTATTACTTCCACGAATTAAAATACGAAGAAATCGCTGAGGTCTTAAATATTTCGTTATCGACGGTGAAAGTGCGATTATTACGAGCAAAGGAAAAGCTAAAGGCAGCATTAATGCAAGATGGGAGTGTTGAAAATGGATGATAAGCAATTTGACCAACGTATGGCACTACTGAAAAAATCCTATGAACGAATGGAACCAAAGCTTGATCCACAACGTGTTCTTCATCAAATTGAAGCTGAGGATAATGTAAGGGAGTCTCTAGAAAGTATGAATCCAGTTCGAAAGCCTTCTGCAAGATGGCAAAAATCGGCTGTATGGATCGCGAGTATTGCCAGTGTGCTTTTGGTAGGTATTCTAATTTCATCTTATATGTTCCATCCTTCAGCACTCGTTCATTCAGATGAAGAAAAAATAGAAAGCAACTATGAAGATTGGTTTTCTAGATTTCAAAAGAAGTATCATGAAAAACGTGAAAAAACACGCCTTGAGCTCAATATACCTGAGGAAAATTTTAAGAAACTAACATTTGTTGTATCTGCTGATTATAAATACAATGATAAAGCTAAAAATAAAAAAATAGTACTAAATAAAATGGCTTATGATCCTAAATATTTAACACAGTTAGAGCAAGAGATACTAGACAGTTTGCAAACACCTCGAGAGCTGATAGAGCGGATTGAAACGTACGAAAATCCGATGTCATTTGCCGAGTCTAGATATTTCTTTAGCATATATTACCCAACAAAAGATGTTTTGCAATATTATACAAATGAACTTTCCCAATATAATAAAGTACTGTCACAAAAAAAGAAAGATTATCCTAAAGAACTAAATCAATTAATTGCAACGGCAAAAAAACAATATTTTGAGTTGTCTTATGATGGGCAAAACTATAGTTTTAGAACGAATCCGATTTTTATGAAAGATGCACCAGTATCCATTGACCGTCTTCATCCTGATATATTAGGTTATTTTAAATATTTGGCTACAGGCTCTTTATTCAATGGTGAGGATTTACGTTTTTCTGCAGAAGAATCTGCTCGTATTTTAAAATTATACGAAAGAACATTAGTTAACGATTTATCAAATTCATACCTCGATTTCCAATTGCGAAATTTAAACAAAGAGTTTGAAAATACGTGGCTTGTACTTTTGAAAGGTGATGACAAAACTAGATACTCACCAGAACATATAGAGCTATTAAATGATACGGCTAATGGGAAGTATGGGGAATCGATGCGTTTGACCGCACAATTCATCCTCGAAGAATTTAAGAGAGAAGGAACATCCAAAACCATAGACAAACTAACAAGACAGGATATTAGGATGGAGCTTTCATATTTGAGTAATGAAGTCTATATAGAAATATATGATGGTTCAACAGGTTTACAAATTGATAACCGTTGGATTATCCAAACGGAAGGTTTATACAACGCGTATGTGTCAAGTAAAGATGATACCATCCTAGATTCATTAAACCCAATGAATGTTGTGAGCCTATTCTTATATGCACAAGGAAAAGGCGATCAAGAAACAGTAAAACAGTTAGTGTCTCAAGCTGTAGATGTGGATAAATTGGTTCAATTTGATGGTATGCAACATTTTACAGTTCTATATGCAACAGATACATCCCAAACAACCATTAAAGTAGGTGTTAAACCAGAATCCATTCAAATGATTGGCCAGCGCTTAACCTTCCAATTAGGTACAGTGACTACAGGAAAAGGTGAAAAACGTTACATCATTACAGCCATTGCCGAATAAGGAGATTTTTTGCCCCGTTTTTACACGTATGTTATAATTTAAGCGATATATACGTAGCAAACAAGAGAAAGTGGGCAAAGGTTATGGTAAAAAAATATGAATTAGGAGACGTGTTGACCGGAAAAGTTACAGGTATTCAACCATACGGTGCATTTGTTGCACTAGATGACAATACGCAAGGCCTTGTGCATATTTCGGAAATCACATACGGCTTTGTGAAGGACGTTAGTGAATTTTTAGCTGTTGGGCAAGAAGTTGAAGTCAAGATTCTTGAGATCGATGAAGAGGCCGAAAAAATTAGTTTATCGATGAGAGCGCTACAGGATCGCCCAGCAACAGTAAGAAAAAAAGATGCACCACCACGTAAATCATTGCAGGACCGTGTAGATGAATCGGATGCCAATGGTTTTAATTCCTTAAAAGATAAATTGCAGGACTGGATTGAACAATCTGGTCAATAAAGAAACGAGGATGCTTTCGAATGAAAGGATCCTCGTTTTTTCTATTGTTTTTTTATTTTACGGATTCGATATTGTAGGTTTTGTCTGCTCATACCAAGTGCATTTGCTGCCTTTGTTATATTGCCCTCATATAAATTTAAGACATTTTGCACATAATATGATTCGGCTTCACGCAAATAGGCATCGAGTGGCATGACATTGTGATTTTGATGGAACATAAAAAATTCTGGTTCACGATTATTTGTATCTTGCTGTTGCACTTTGAAGCGGAAATGTAAAGGTAATAAATCTGAGGTAACAGTGGATTCCGTTGTCATAAATGAAACAATTTCATCCAATAGTAGCTCAAGCTCTTTTAGATTTCCTGGCCAATCATATTGTAAAAATAATTCCTGTACATCTGGTGCAAGTTCAGTGACTTGTGAGGCAAATCGTTCTCGATGTCGACTAAAATAATCTTCTACAAATGGAAGAATGTCTTCTTTTCGATCCGTTAAATTGGGAATAGTAATAGCCATTGTTGCAAAGAAATAATATAGAGATTTTGACAGCTTCTTTTCGGCAATCAATGTAATGGGATCACTGCCCACACTGCCAATTAGCATATATTTGGACTGTGGAAGTGAATGTAGTATATCTAAAAGTTGCTCTTGAATGTCTAAGCTTAAAAAATCTATACGTTCGAAGAAGAAGGTGTAATCTTTATCTTCTTCTAATAATTGCTGTAATTTATCAAGCACCGATTGAGCTGAACGGCGACTAACGAGTGTCACAAAGGCATCAGGATCAGGTGAAGCTGCGTGGTGAATTCCCTCTGCTACTAAATCTTTCCCTGTGCCAGATTCACCAATTAATAATACTGGTAATTTTACAGCAGCTGCTTTTTTAGCGTTGTCAATAACCTGCTTCATTGATTCAGAATCAGCTTTAATCATATCAAATGTTAATGGTTCATCGTACCTACGAAGGGGCTGATAAACAAGCTTTTCCAGTGAAGTAATATCACGTGCAAATTCGATTGCTCCAATCAGTTTGCCTTCAACAAAAAGTGGAAAAGTATCATTAATTGTTGTAATTTCATGACCATTTTTATTCCAGTAGGATTGTTTAACATTCATTTCTTTTTTTCCTGTTTGTAAAACACGCATTAACGTACTTTCATGTTGACGGAAGGAAAACATTTCAATAATGGAACGATCCGCAAGTTCATCAAAATGAAATCCTTCAATTTCTTTCATTTTCGTATTGTAAATAATCGTTTTGCCAGATAGGTCTACTGCATGAATACCAACGGATACATTTGTTGCAATAAACTCATAAAAAGGTAGTAAAGGTTCAGAATTTTTCATAAAAAAGTGCACCTCAAAAATTTTTTACTTGAAATATGCAACGAAATTTTGCATTATAATAAGTGTAAGAATATTTTATACGCAAAGATATTTTGCGTCAATGTTTTTTGCATACCCAAACACATCTCACAAGGGAGGATTAAGTATGATTCCATACAAACACGAACCATTCACAGATTTTTCACAAGAGGCAAACTACAATGCTTATGTAGAGGCTTTAAATAAAGTTGAAGGTTACTTAGGTCAAGACTACCCACTAATTATCGGTGGCGAACGTATTACAACAGAAGACAAAATCGTTTCGTACAATCCTGCAAAGAAAACAGAAGTCATTGGTCGCGTTTCGAAAGCAAGCAAAGATTTAGCTGAAAAAGCGATGCAAGCGGCAGATGAAACATTCAAAACGTGGAAAAAAGTTGATCCAGCCATTCGTGCAGACGTTCTTTTCAAAGCGGCAGCGATTATCCGCCGTCGTAAACATGAATTCTCAGCTTTATTAACAAAAGAAGCTGGGAAACCATGGGCAGAGGCTGATGCAGATACTGCAGAAGCAATCGACTTCATGGAATACTATGGTCGCCAAATGCTACGCATTAAAAACGGTCAGCCAGTCGAAAGCCGTCCAGGTGAATACAATCGTTATGACTACATTCCATTAGGAATCGGTATTGTCATTTCTCCTTGGAACTTCCCATTTGCAATCATGGCTGGTACAACAGTAGCTGCTTTAGTAACAGGGAACACAGTGTTATTAAAACCAGCTTCCACGACGCCAGTTATAGCCTATAAATTTATCGAAGTATTAGAAGAAGCTGGTCTTCCAGCAGGTGCGGTAAACTTCGTACCAGGTTCTGGTGCTGAAGTAGGTGACTACTTAGTCGATCATCCAAAAACACGCTTCATCAGCTTCACAGGTTCACGTGATGTCGGCTTACGTATCAACCAACGTGCATCTGTGCTAAATGAAGGCCAAATTTGGATTAAACGTGTCATCGCTGAAATGGGCGGTAAAGATACAATCGTAGTGGATAAAGAAGCAGATTTAGAATTAGCTGCACAATCGATCGTGAAATCAGCATTTGGTTTTTCAGGTCAAAAATGTTCAGCATGTTCTCGTGCTGTCATCGTAGAAGATGTATATGAGCAAGTGGTAAATCGCGTAGAAGAGTTAACAAACGCTTTAACAGTGGGTGACCCAACTGATTACAGCAACT